>JANNRD010000486.1:0-11770 GCA_031401095.1 Acidobacteriota bacterium | reverse complement strand
CTTCGCGTCTTTTCGCGTTCTTCGCGTCGTTCGCGTGAGTCTTCTTCTTGTCCTCGCGTGAGCCTCTCTTCCGTCATGCTGATCGACTCGCACTGCCACCTGGATATGCCTCTCTTCGACAGCGATCGCGATGGGGTGATCGTGCGTGCCAGGGAAGCCGGGGTCGAATTGATGCTCGAGATTGCCGGCAGCGACATCGCGAGCGGCTCACTCGAACGAGGCATCCACCTCGCCGAGCAGTTCCCTTTCATCTACGCCGCGATCGGCGTGCATCCACACGAAGCCAGCCTCTACGACACGGCGATCGAGAAACAACTAGTCGAGCTCAGTCACCATGCAAAGGTGATTGGCTGGGGAGAGATCGGGCTTGATTATCACTACGATTACAGCCCGAGGGAGACGCAACGCACCGTCTTTCGGCGCCAGTTGGAGCTGGCAGTTGAAAAGGGGCTGCCGGTCAGTGTTCATACCCGGGAAGCCGAAGACGACACGATCGAGATCTTGAGCGAAGGGAGAGCCGGGGGACAAACTGCGCCTCGAGGAGTGATGCATTGCTTCACCGGATCGCGCCGCCTGGCCGAGGCAGCCGTCGAGCTCGGCTTTCTGATCTCTTTCTCAGGTGTGTTGACATTCAAGAATGCCGATGGGCTTCGAGAGATCGCGCGTGGACTGCCCCTCGAGAGCCTCCTGGTTGAGACGGACAGCCCCTATCTGGCACCCGTGCCGCACCGGGGAAAGCGAAACGAGCCGGCTCACGTAGTTGCCACCGCGTCAGTCCTGGCCGCGCTGAGAGAGCTCGAACTGTCTGAGATCGCCCGCATTACGACCGCGAACTTTCGACGGCTTTTCAGAATGCCTCCCGGGTCGAACAAGCACAGAGAGGACAGAGAAGAAATGGAATGGTAGGTGGTTTTGACACCGGATAGCTTTCTCTGTGTTCTCTGTGTGTCCCTGGGTCTCTGCGGTTGTTCCTCATGCCGATGAATTGACACGACGCCCGGCGGCGGGTTACAAATCTGGGCTTGTCCGCTATACTCATTCGCCTGAACTATTGGCTTTGCGGGTTCCTTCTTGGATTGTGAATTATGGCGCAGCAAAATACCTTTGATATCACCTCGACAATCGATCTCGCCGAGGTCGCCAACGCGATCAATCAGGCCATGAAAGAGGTCTTGACGAGGTTTGACTTCAAAGGCAGCCAAAGTTCGATCGAAGTCGAGGGTAAAGAGGCGATCGTTCTCACTTCGGATGACGAATACAAACTAAAGAGCCTTAGCGATATCCTGCAAACAAGGCTCATCAAGCGCAATGTCCCCCTCAAAGGTCTCAATTACGGGAAGATCGAGCAGGCGCTTGGAGGGACCGTCCGCCAGCGGGTCGACCTCCAGCAAGGTATCCCCCAGGAGAAAGCCAAAGAGATCGTGAGGTTGATCAAGGATCGCAAATTCAAGGTTCAGGCCTCGATTCAAGGCGACTTCGTTCGCGTCGCCGGCAAAGACCGCGATGCGCTCCAGGAAGTGATCGGCGCCCTCCGCCAGGAAGACTTCGGAATCGACATGCAATTTACCAATTATCGAACGAACTGAGAGAATCGCTAGATGCCAGATCTCGTATCAGCCCCGTATTCCGAAGCTGCCCATCTGGCCGCGGAACGGGTCTTCCGTCTGATCCACCGCGAATTGGTGCTGGTCGACGAGGAGTTCGAGCGGCAAGCCCGTTCTAACATTCAAATCATCGCCCACATCGGGCGCTATCTCCATCAAACCGGCGGCAAACGCGTCCGTCCAGCATTGCTCATCCTTGCGGCCAAGGTACTCAGTGAAGTGACAGACGAGTCGCTCATCAGGCTCGCCACTGTCATGGAGCTTCTCCACACCGCAACTCTCGTTCATGACGATATTATTGATGGAGCCGAGATGCGCCGCGGCCGCCGCGCCGTCTCCTCGCAATGGGGCAACAACACCGCCGTGCTCATGGGCGACTGGCTCTATATGTCCGCCTTCGAGACCGCCCTCCAACAACGCGATCTCGCGATCCTCGATACCCTCACCGAAGCGACAAGGAAGATGACAGAGGGTGAGCTGATCCAAATGGCGTTGATCGGCAATATGCGGATCACGGAAGAACAGCATCTCGGTATCGTCCGTCGTAAGACCGGTTTTCTCTTTAGCGCCAGTTGCAACGTCGGCGGCATCCTGCGCGGCGCAAGCGCACGCGAACAGCTCGCCTTCCGCGAATACGGAGTCAATCTCGGAATCGCTTTCCAACTGACCGACGATCTGCTCGACTTTACCTCCGATACTGAAAAGCTGGGCAAACCTGTCCTCAGTGATCTGCGCGAAGGCAAGCTGACCCTGCCCTTGATCCGGCTTCTTGGCGCCCATCCCGAGTTGACCAGCATCGTCCGCGCCGCAATGGAGGAAGAAGCGGGGGAAACCAAGCCTGCAGAAGAGGTATTGGCTTTATTGGGCGAATATGGTGAACTGGAGCGAGCGCGTCACGATGCTTATGTCTACGCGGGCCGGGCACGCGAGGCCTTGGCCGTCTTCCCCGATAACCCGTACCGACGGGCTCTGGAGGATATCGCCCAGTTTATCGTTGATCGCGACCGCTGAACCGAGAAGTCATGAGTGACCCGACCTATTCGATCAACCTGCTAATCGCTCTTGAGCGGCACGTCCAGGAGCAGTTGCGCATCAAGACAGAACTCGAGGGTTACGAGCGCCAGGCGGCTCGTTGTCGGGATCAGCTGAGGGCGACTGAGGGGTTGATCGAACAAGTCAACCGGGAACTGGAAAACGCCAACGATTTGTCTCGAAGCCAGGTTGCCGGGCCATACGATCAGCGAGCCCCTGATCTGCGCCCGAATCTCCGCCCCAACGTCCGACCCAACGTCCAACCCAACGTCCAAAGTGATAACCGCTACGATTCAGGTTACGATCAACGCCGTGATCCTCGGTATGCATCCCGGAGCGAAGAACGGTACGATTCGCCCTACGATCGGCAGCAATACCGCAATCTGGACGGGTCATCTTACCGACCGAATCGCCCTTCCGGGATTAACCCCGCTGACATCGACGAAGCCGTCGAGAGTCTGCAGGCGAATGAAATGGGGAGCAACGTCCGGTTTGCAGATTTCCGCATTCCCCAGGCAGCGACGATTGTCCTTCGCGAAGCCAATTGCGCTCTCCATGTCAGCGAGATCTTCCGCAGACTCTCTCAAGGTGGCTTTGAGTTCCGCGGGATGCATCAGCAAATCACGCTCGCGGTTTCGTTGAGCCGCAGCAAGCGCTTCCGCAAAGTCGCCCCCGGAACATTCGAACTCGATCCAGCCTATCTGCACGGTCAGGTGGCTTAAGAAGCACGACGGAACATACCGAAAAACGGAAGGTGTGGAAATACAAGAACCTTTCCCGTTTCCGCCTGTTCGGTTGCTTTCACTTCCATTCTCCAAACAGTCTGAAGGAGGTCCAACATGCCTAAGTATGTCATCGAACGAGATATTCCCGGGGCCGGGAGTCTCTCACCCGTCGAGTTGCAGGCGGTTGCCCAGTTGTCATGCGGTGTTCTCATCAACCTCGGACCCTCAATTCAATGGGTCGAGAGCTATGTCACAGACGATAGGATTTACTGTCTCTATATCGCGCCGAACGAGGAACTGATTCGTGAGCATGCAAAGCAAGGTGGCTTTCCGGCAAACCGCATCTCAGAAGTGAGGAGCGTCATTGGTCCGGCGAGCGTAGAAGTTGCCTCATAACAACTTCTGCTGAGCGCTGCTGTCATTCTTTGAGGTAATCGCTGCGCATGTTTTCTCTGCTACTAACCCTCCTCGCTCTGACGCTGCAGGCTGCGGCTCTACAAACCGCTGTTCCTGTAGGCGATGAGCCGCGGCATCACGTGAGGTTTGAGAATCGTTATGTCCGCGTCATTGAAGCGATCATTCCAGCCGGGGATACAACACTCTTTCACACGCACTCACGCGACAATGTGCCGATTGCGATCGAGGGTGGAAGCCTCAGAACGACGCTTGTCGGAAGTGGGCAGCCTCCCACAGAATCGACAGTCGAGAAGGGTAGAGCATGGTGGGCACAGGCCGCTTATACCCACCAGATCACGAACACGGGAAAGGCCCGCGTGCGGTTTATCGATGCTGAGATCATCGCTTCACCTGGAGTCACCGACGATGTTCCACCGCTCACCGGGATCGCAGGACACACTCTGCTCTTCGAAAACGAACGCGCGCGTGCATACCGTGTAATGCTGCAACCGGGCCAGGCCAGCGGAGCCCACAAACACGGGCGCTCATTTCTCAATGTGTCTGTATCTGGAGGTGCTGTCTACATCGAGACCCCGAACAAGAAGGGTGCGAAAACGATAATCAAACCGGGGAGCTACGCCTGGTTCGATGGGCCATTGACGCATTCGTTAAAGAATGTCGGCTCGACTGCGTATGAAGCGATCGATATCGAACTGAAGTAGACCGGGGTGAAGGAGACCGGGCGGCTGCCTTCAGACACGGCTCAGGTAGTAGTGCCAGAGGACTCGTGCGGCGACCGCACGCCACGGCCGCCACGGCAGGCTCAACGTATCCAGCTCAGGTTGTGTTGGTCTTGCGTCCAATCTCTTGACCTTCTGCATCGCGACGGCCAGGGCCAGATCTCCCTGGGGCCAGATGTCCGGTCGCCGCATCACCATGAGCAGATAAATATCCGCGGTCCATTTGCCTATCCCTTTGATTCTCGTCAGTGCATCTCTCACACCGGCATCATCGAGTCTGTCAAGCGCGGACAAATCAAGCTGCCGTTCAATTACTGAGATCGCGAGATGACGGCCGTACAGGGTTTTCTGTCGGCTAAAACCGGCTCCCTTGAGCGTCTCATCGTCGAGCTCGAGAAATCGTTGTGGCGTGAGAGGTGAAGCGATGACGCTCAGGCGGTCAAAAGCAGCCTTCGCCGATGCGAGCGAGACCTGTTGCTCGAGGATGATGTGAATAAGGGTCGGGAAACCGGGCTCCCGCGACCAAATGGGAGGTGGACCCAGTCGATCCAGAACCCGCGCGAGATCCGCATCGACTCGTGACAGGAATCTCAACCCTTTCGCGAGGGCTTCCTCATTCAGAAAAAGTGTCCTTGTCTTTGCGACCTTGCTCACCTCTGCGTCGCGCCTGCGGCGAGGTTTGGCTTCATCGTACCTGTCATCTCTAGCCCCCTCCTGGCCGCCTAATGCCGTAAATGAGCACTTGCTTGCCGAGGACTTCCCCGCGACCTTCGAGTTCTTCCCCGAGTCGGAGAGCCACCTTGATCGACGGCTCATTCCCGGGTTGAATGAGACTGATGACCTTTTCGCTTTGCAATTCGTCAAAAGCAAATCTGAGGGCGGCACTTGCTCCTTCGGTCGCGTAGCCACGTCCCCACGAGGACCTTCCAAGCACCCATCCCAGTTCGAAACCTGGCCAGCCTTCCGGATTGAAAAACCCGATGCGTCCAAGTACCCTTCCGCTCGATCGCTCTTCAACAGCCCACGGGCCATACCCCCGTAGTTGCCAATGCCCGAGCATCATGGCCATCTGGCGCCACGCCTCCCAACGCGCCAATGGCCGACCCTCACCAAGGTAGCGCTGGACATCCGGGTCAGCGCAGATCTCAGCATACTCATCAAGATCTGCATCTCGGAACATGCGCAAGATCAAGCGGTCCGTCTCAATCGTTCTCATAGCCTGCGCGCCTCCTCTTAGCATCCTACACTTTTCCAGTTAATGAACCACAGAGACTCAGAGACATAGAGACAGCACAGAGAAGAACAAGAGGTGTTGTAACCACCCTCTCCAGTTTCCATTTCTTCTCTGTGCTGTCTCTATGTCTCTGAGTCTCTGTGGTTCATTAACTGGATCGCTGCGACACCTTACTACGATAGCGGTGTCACCGGGATGAGTGTTTCCGCCTCTTCACGCTTTTCACCTTTGAATGCCATGACAAGAAACGGCGGCGCGATCAGAGTTGTCGCTACTGCCATCAGCAGAACGACCCCATAAACCGCGTCTGTCACCGCCGCGAGACCGAGACCGATCTGTGCCACAACGATTCCCACTTCACCTCGCGGAACCATCCCCATCCCAACCTGCACCGCCCTCTTGAGCCCGAAGTTGAGTGACACAGCGCCACAGGCGATAAGCTTCGTGACCACCGCCAACAGAGTCACGAGAGTTGCGAGAATGATAACTTCGCGTGTCAGCAGCGAGCCCAACTTGACCTGCATCCCGATGCTTGTCAGGAAGAATGGCAAAAGAAACTCGGTCACCGCCTCCACCTGATGCGGCATATCCGTGCCTTCAGCCGATTCCGAGAGCGCCATCCCGGCGAGAAACGCGCCGATGATCGCAGCGACTCCGATATAACTTGCGACAAATGCCAGCCCGAGGCAAAGCGCCAGCCCAAAGACGAGCTGTGACTGACCGACCCGTAACCGGTCAACCCTCGGCCGCAGTTTGTTCATCGTCTTCGCGCCGACGAGCGCCACCAATACGGTAAACCCGACGGCAAGGGCAGCTGTCGTCGCAATCTGCGCGTAGTTGACCCCACCCTTGGCGAGACTGCTCACGACCGCAAGGATGATCAATCCCAGAATGTCATCGATGACTGCGGCGCCGAGGATGATGCGACTGGTTTGAAGATGGAGCAGTCCCATCTGCCCGAGCACACGCGCCGTGATTCCAACAGACGTTGCGACCATCGCGGCAGCGACAAAGATCGCCTCGATCTGCGGCAGGCCCCACGCCCAGCAGAGAAGATACCCGGCGATAAACGGCACGATGACGCCCATGACCGCTACGGCCAGAGCGCGCCCGCCAACGCGAAAAATGTCGGCGGGTTTGGTCTCAAGCCCGACAAGAAAGAGTAGGAAGATGACACCGATCTCGGAGAGGGAGTCCGTCAACTGTGAGGGGGCAACAAGCCCGAGAAGACTTGGCCCGATGATGACACCGGCGATGATCTCACCGGCGATCGCAGGTTGCTTCAGCCGTTCGAAGACTTCGGCCGCCACCTTCGCGGCGACGAACATGACCATGATGGTCATGAGCAACTGCGTGTGGCCATCACCTTCAGAAGCGAAGAGGAAGAATGACATTGAGCCTCCAGCGGGGATTCTATCAGGGGCTGGAGAACGAGGCTACCTGAGTCTCGAAGACGACCGCGCTCCCTTCAAGTCTGGCGCACCGGGTCGAACCCGGCTAGAATTCTCGTTTCTCCTTTCCGTTCTGGCTTTCCGACTTCAAGTGCAGCCAACAGGGAGACAATGAGCGAAACCATATCCCCCGACACGATCATCGGACAGTACAGCGTCGTCGCTAAGATCGGCGAAGGCGGCATGGGCGAAGTCTATCGCGCGCGCGACAGGAAACTGGGTCGCGATGTCGCGATCAAGGTCTTGCCCGCCGCTTTCTCAGAAGACAGCGCGCGCCTGGCTCGCTTTGAACAGGAGGCCCAAGCCGCAGGCTCGCTCAATCACCCGAACATTCTCGTGATCTTTCATATCGGCATGCACGAAGGCGCGCCTTACATCGTGTCGGAACTACTCGAAGGCGAGACGCTGCGCGAGCGCATGGGGGGAGCGGCATTGCCGCAACGCAAGGCCCTCGACTATGCGTTGCAGATCGCCCGCGGCCTGGCAGCCGCCCACGAGAAAGGAATCGTCCATCGCGACATCAAGCCCGACAACGTCTTCGTCACCAATGACGGCCGCGTCAAGATCCTCGATTTTGGTTTGGCCAAGCTCGGCGGCGCGTCCGATGTGACTCAATCACAGACCGAAGTGCCGACGCGCAAGGTCAACACCGATCCGGGGACGGTCATGGGGACGATGGGCTACATGTCTCCGGAACAGTTGAAAGGACAGCCGGCCGATCATCGCTCGGACATCTTTTCCTTCGGCGCGATTCTCTATGAAATGCTTTCTGGAAAGCGCGCGTTTCGTGGCGACTCGATGGCCGAGACGATGAGCGCCATTCTGCGCGAAGATCCTCCAGATCTTTCGGACACTAATAAGACGGTCTCGCCCACGCTTGAACGGGTCGTGCATCATTGCCTGGAAAAGAATCCCGCGGAAAGATTCCATTCGGCGCGCGATTTGGCGTTTGCGATCGAGACCCTTTCGGGAACCGCCACCAGCTCGGGGCAGACAACGGCATTCGTCTCTGCCCCGGTCAAGTGGCGTCGCTGGCCAATGCTCCTCAGCGCTGGTCTTGCGCTAATTGCGCTGGGAACGTTCGCCGGGATTTTCATCCAAAGCAGTCTTCGAAAGGCGCCTCCCCCTTCGTATCAACGCCTCACCTTTAATCGCGGCACGATCTGGAATGCGAGGTTCGCGCCTGATGGCCAGACGATTGTCTACAGCGCCAGGTGGAATGGCAATCCTGCAGATGTTTTCACGGTACGGGCGGGTAAAGCGGAGTCGCGCTCACTCAATATGGAGAATACGCGCCTGCTGTCGATCTCTGCCTCTAATGAGATGGCTGTCCTGCGCAAGATTCAAGGTCCCGTTAGCAATCGTGGCACACTGGCCCGAGTGCCGGTCGATGGGGGTACTCCGCGTGACATTCTCGAAGACGTACAGGACGCCGACTGGTCACCGGACGGAACCAAACTGGCGGTGGTCCGCTGGGTTAATGGGCGCAATCAACTCGAATATCCGATCGGTAAAGTGCTCTACGAGACTGCAGGCTACATCAGCGATCTTCGCATCTCGCCGCGGGGTGACATGGTCGCCTTCATGGACCATCAGGTGCAATGGGACAATCGCGGTTGGGTCGCGATGGTGGATCTCACGGGAAAGAAAACTGTTCTCGCGGGCGAATGGAGTAGTGAACATGGACTTGCCTGGAACCCGGCCGGAAACGAGGTTTGGTTCACGGCAGATAGGGGCGGAGAATCTAGTGCTCTTTATGCCGTGACTCTGGCAGGATCGGAACGTCTGGTTCTGCCGACGACGACAAATTTATCGCTGTGTGATATTTCCCGCGACGGACGCGTTCTGTTAGACAGTTATTCTGACTCAGCCAACATTGCCGGCGTGTTGCCGGGTGAAACAAAAGAACGCGACTTTTCGTGGCTCGATCATGGTTGGCTTTCCGACTTTTCGCCGGACGGCAAAACGATCCTGATCCACGATACGGGAGAAGGAGCGGGAATCAACTATGCCGTATATTTACGTAGAACGGATGGGTCGTCCGCCGTGCGTCTTGGCGACGGAGATGGCCCCAAATTATCACCAGACGGCAAGTGGGTGACCGCGACGCTCTTCGCTCCGCCTCAATTGGGGTTGCTGCCGACGGGTGCTGGCGAGGCCCGGACTTTAGAGCGCGGCCCAATTGAGCACTACGGTAAGAGATCTGGTTGGTTTCCGGGTGGTAAGCAGATCGTTTTTGAGGGCCGGGAACCGGGCCACGACTGGCGTCTCTATGTTCAGGGCATCGAGGGCGGCCCCCCTCGCCCGATCACTCCCGAGGGCACCACCGGAAGTTCAAGAGAGATATTCATCTCACCGGACGGAAGATCCGTGATCGCCTTAGATGCTCAACATAATCCATCTTTCTATGCTGTGGATGGCGGCGCGCCGCAGCCTATATCTGGCCTTGAAAGCGAGGATAGCGTCATCGGTTGGAGTAGCGACGGCCACACACTCTATGCCGCTCAGACGCGAACAATGCCGATCAGAGTCCATAAGGTTGACCCGGTGACCGGGCGCCGAGAGTTGATAAAGGAGGTCATACCCGCCGACGCCGCTGGCGTCGACCTCCCTAACATCATTCTCATGACCCCTGATGGTAAGGGCTATGCGTACTCGATCCGCCGCAAGCTTTCCGACCTCTACGTGGTTGGAGGCTTGAAGTGAGCACGGTTTCCCGAAAGACTTGCTCTCTGTACATTGGTTTTCAGAATCTATGACGATCGCAATTGGAACAAAACTCGGGCGTTACGAGATCCGCTCGCAGCTTGGCGCGGGCGGAATGGGCGAGGTGTATCTCGCAGAAGATACGCGGCTGCATCGCAAGGTTGCACTGAAAATTCTTCCCGCTGATCTGGCTTCCAATCAAGATCGGATGCGGCGCTTCGAACAAGAAGCGCAGGCCGCGGCGGCGCTCAATCATCCGAACATCGCGCACATCTACGAAATTGGTGAAAGTGATGGCACGAACTTCATCGCGATGGAGTTTGTCGACGGCGTTACGCTCCGCGATAAGATTCACGGCGAGCGAACCGAATTAAGAATGCTGTTGCGATACCTCCAACACGTGGCCGAAGGGCTGGCGAAGGCTCATGCCGCCGGCATTGTGCATCGCGATCTGAAACCCGACAACCTCATGGTGACGCGTGATGGCCACGCGAAGATTCTCGATTTTGGCCTCGCCAAACTAATCGAGCAACCGCCAATGCCAGGCGGTGATTCCAGTGAGGTAGCGACCGCGGTGATGCCGCAGCACTCAACACCGGGTACGGTGTTGGGCACGGTCGGTTATATGTCGCCCGAGCAGGCGCAGGGCAAAACCAATGGGATCGATCAACGCTCAGACATTTTCTCGTTTGGCTGCATCCTGTTTGAAGCGGCGACCGGACACAAAGCGTTTGAAGGTAAAGACCTGCTCGACTCGCTGCACAAGATAGTCCACGCTCCGACGCCGCAGATCAGCGAGATTAACGCAAATGCTCCGGCTGAATTACAAAGAATCGTGCGGCGTTGTCTCGCAAAAGATCCGGACAAACGCTATCAGTCGATCAGGGAGGTTGCGATCGAGATCGAGGAGCTGCGGCAAGAACTGAAAGCGGCGGCCGATCTGGATAGTTCGGTCGCTCCTTCGACGGCTGCAGCTTTGTCTTCCGTGGGTTCCGGGCCGGTCAGCACAGACATCTCGATTCCGTCAGATGCCGGGACAGCTCAGATCGACGCTGCCCGGACGACCTCAAGTGCCGAATACCTCGTCTCGCAGGTCAAGGAGCACAAAAAGGGTGTTTTGCTTGGGCTCGGGTTGTTGGTACTGGTGATCGCGGGCATTGCTTTCGGCATCTACAAATTCGCGGGCAGAAAGGACACCGGCTCGGCACCGTCTTTCGAGTCGATGAAGATCACAAAGCTCACCGACACCGGCAAGGCCGGAGCCGTGGCGATCTCGCCCGATGGCAAGTACGTCGTGCATGTAAAGGAAGACGGCGGCCAGCAGAGCCTCTGGGTTCGGCACATCGCCACCGGCAGCAACGTGCAGATCATCCCGCCCGCCGAGGTGGAATATAGACGAATGACGTTATCGCCGGACGGCAGCTATATTTATTTTGTCCGGAAGGAAAAGGATGGAGCGGTTTTCTCGCTGTACCAGGTGCCGGTTCTGGGAGGTGAACCGAAAAAGCTGATCGAGCAGGTCATGCAGCGGCAGAGTATGAAGCGTAGCGAGTCCACGGCCCCTTCGGTGGGTCCGCGGAGCGAAAAGTGGACAGGCAGGGGCAGTCATGAGAACAACGATCTGTCGAGACACAGACCATCCTCGACGCCCCGAAGGCCTGGAGCTGCTTACTCCAGGCCTTCTCCTTTTGCGGACCATCGTTCTGGTCCTACCCCATCACGCTCGCCTGCGCGAATTCCCGCCCTTCGCCGCCGCCGGCAAGAAGTTCGGATTTCCGCGGATGTCGGCGACCGCCAACATCCTGGGCGATGGGCGCCACGTCGCGGTCTGGTGCGAAGCGAGCAATCCACGCGAGGAACTGGCAGCGGTTCGCCGGCAGCG
>JANNRD010000485.1:0-12643 GCA_031401095.1 Acidobacteriota bacterium | reverse complement strand
GCAGTGCGCCAACTGTTGTTCTCATCGTCCTGACCTATAACTCGCGCGATGTCGCGCGTCGATGTCTGGTCTCGTTAAGACGCCTGAACTACCCAAACCTGCAGATTGTCGTCGTTGATAATGGTTCAAGCGATGGGACCGAAACGATGGTCAGGTCCGAGTTCGGCGAGTTCCAGTGTCTTCAGACTGGAGCGAATCTTGGCTACACCGGTGGCAACAACCGAGGTCTTGAGGTCGCGCTCGCACAAGGAGCAGAGTACGCGATGGTGCTCAATCCTGACACGATCGTCATTAATCCGACGTTTGTTGCCGAGATGGTCGCGTACCTTGAAGACCACGAGGATGTTGGCATTGCGGGCCCGCGCGTCTTCCTGCGCGAGCGGGGCGCGGTCCAGAACACGGTTCTTTCTGCGCCCGGCCTTTGGCGCAGTATCGTCAACTGGCTGCGCTATCGGCTTCGGCCGCGTTCATTGGATTTATCAGGCGACCGAGTGGTCGAGGCTGAAACTCTTAACGGTGTCTGCCTCCTGCTGCGGTCGAAGTGCCTGCGAGAGATTGGTATTTTCGACGAGAACATCTTCATGTACATCGAAGATGCCGACCTTGATTATCGGGCTAGAAGGGCGGGTTGGCGCATCTGCTATCTCCCCGTCGACAGCGTCGTTCACGAGCAACGGATGGATGGTTATGACATGACGAGCCTCGTCAGCTTTCTCCTGCGGAGGAATACGGTCTATTTCCTCTGCAAGATCGGCAAGCGCTCAGACGCCTGGGGATATGCGATCGGCTCGCTGGCGCTCATGGCTGTGCGCGGGCTGGTGCATCCAGGGAGTCTCGCCGACTACTGGCGATTTGGCCGCCGACTTGGCGCGGCCTATTCTCAGATTCTGAGAGGGCTGCCTCCGAACGAAGAATTTGGCCCACCTTATGCATAGAGTCTTGCTCAGCGTTGCGACTGTGGCTCTCGCGATCATCTGTTCGATTGAGAGCGGCACTGCGAGGTTCCAACCACGCCCTCGGGTGGATGCGGTTCGTGCGTTGCCGCTCGCTGCTCATTGGAATCTTGGTGAACTGGAGAATGGATTCAGCCCGGAATACCAGATGAAGATGATCGCGGCCGGCCACCATCTTCTTCCGTGGTTTCGAATGCCGAACATCGATTGGCTGGCGGATGACGCTCAGTGGACGAAGTACTTCGAGGGGCCGATGCGCAGAGCAAGTTCGCTGAAGTTACCGATTTCGCTGGTGAGCACACAGTGGGAGGCGCTTCTCACCTCGGATGACCGCTATTTCAATCTTCCAGAAGACCAGAATCCAAATGTGATAGGACCTGATGGCAAGCCCCGTCGCGAGCTCTCCCCTTTCGGACCGATCGACTTGTGGCGGGAAGTCGGCAGGAAATGGGGCAGTAGCGCGATGCTCAAGAGGGTGGAGGCCTGGTATCCAGATCCGCCACTGCTCCTGTTTGTCTCCAACAACGAACCCGAACGGCTGTCGTGGGTCAAGGCAGAGGAGGATCGTCACTATCTCAAGCTCCACGGACGCGGCCGCAGCGACGACTTCAAGCGGCGCGTTGTTGGCGACGGATGGATTGAGCGGTATCGTGCGTTGCAGGCTGGGATCAGGGAAGGGCTCAGCAGTCGTTTCTGGAAGGAGCGGGTTGTCTTTGTTGGTTACGACGCCTTCGGTCCACCGCATTTCGCGCGTTGGCCGGGTTGGATGGAGTACTCACTCTACTCAAGCGGGAGAATCGATCCCAAGCCGCTCGCCTGGGACGGCGGTTCGCCTTCTTACTACGTCTTCAACTGGAATGAGAGCACTGACTACACGGTCTTCGGCCCGCAGATTGAGGCGATGAACTGGATCTTCATGTTGCGCGAGGCCGAGCGTCTCAATCCACGATTCTGGTTCGAGATCTCGACGTGGGATGGTCACGAGCCCGAGATGGACAACGACAAGCGCAAGCTTTATGCCAAGCGAGGCCAGCGTTTCACACCCGAGCGGTATGGTGGAACGGTCCAATTCGGAATGTGGCTCTTGCGGCCTCGGGTAGTTCGCGAGTTCCGTGGCTGGCGCGACACGCTTGCGCAGGCTGAACCGTTCTTTCTTCCGATCGTTGCAGCCGTTGACCGCGTCCACTCAAACCCAGTCCTCGCGCAGTTCTGGCGGAGCGGTGAGCTGGTCAGCAATCGCGCGCGGCAGCATCCCTATCAAACCAGTGTTCCACGCGAGTTTCAGGCGGAGGACCGTTGGTTCCTTCTTGAGACGAACCTCGATCCACCCAGACCGTGGAGTCTGGGAACCGAGCTCCCGGTCTTCTCGATCGCATTGGTCAAAGGCACATCTCCATCACGCCAGTGGCTCGTCTACGCGCACGCTCCGCTGGGCGCCCGGTCGGGAGTCTCAATCTCCGTCCCCGAGTACGGCGCGATTCGCGTCGATGTGTCCGTCGGTGGGTCGTTCCAGACGGTGGATGAAAGCAGCCGGCGGGTAGAGGTGCTGCGGTGAAGCGCGTCCTGCTTCTCAACAACATTCCGGCTCCATACTTCGATCCGCTCTTCGCGAAGCTCGGTGACGAGCGGGACTGGTCTCTGAGGGTCTGTTACACGTCCGTCTGGAATGCGAACGCGGGCTGGGTGGAGAAGCCGATGGACGAGGCACGCTATCGGACGATCGTGCTCGATCGGGAACACCCCATGCTCACCCGATGGTTCGGCTCGTCGTTCTCCGCGGCAGTCTCTCTCATTTCGGAGATGTGGCGAGATCGACCGGATTATCTGATTAGCTATGGCTACACCCTCTTTCCTCAGTATGCTGCGATCATCTGGTCTGCTTTGACCGGCACTCCCGTCGCCATCATCGGGGATGCGAACATCCACGCAGACGGAACAAGAGGTCTGCGGCGCCTGATCAAAAGAATGTGGCTCGAGCGGGTGGTCTCCCGGGCTGCGGCACTGATCGCGATCGGAACCGCGAACCGTCAGTTCTGGGAGCGCTACGGCGCACGGAAAGAACAACTCTTTGAAGCGAAGTACGCGGTTGATAACGAACGCTTCAGCCGTGAGGTCGAAGGTGAGCGGGAGAGAGCCTCGCAGTTACGCGCTGAGTTGGGGGTGACGGCGAGTGTCGTCTTTCTTTTTGTTGGTCGTCTGGTCAAACGAAAGAACGTCGACCTCATCGTCAAGGCGATGAACCAGCTCAAAGGCCGAGATCTTGCGTTGTTGGTCGTCGGTGATGGCGAGGAACGCGTCGCACTTGAGGCGCTGGCCGCCGGGGATCGTCGCGTGAGGTTTGTCGGCGCGGTTCCCCAAAGAGACCTGGCCCGCTACTATGCGCTTGCTGACGTGCTTGTTTTACCAGCGAGGGATGAGCCCTGGGGGCTCGTCATCAACGAGGCGATGGCGGCCGGGTTAGCCGTCATAGCGCACGAGCATTGCGGCGCTGCTGTCGATCTCGTCGGAGCGGACAACGGATTTGTACTGCAGAGCTGGAGCATTGAAGAGCTGGCGAGCGCCCTTGAGCGAATTGCCGTGGACGATAAGATGAGAGAACGGATGCGGGCCTGTTCGCAGCAGAAGATCAAAGAGTGGTCGATCGAGGGCGCTGCCCGCGGTATTATCGACGCCGTGATGCGGTCATCGGGAAGTAACCTCCGCTCAGCGCCAACAGTTGGAGAAGTGGAATGATGGTACTCATCCTGCTTGTCGGCAGCGTCCTCTGGCTGCTCAAATACCGCTTTGGCGATCGGTATCTCCGCGGGTACGGGCTTTTCTTTCTGATCCTCCTTGTTTATGCCTCGAACAAGGCAGCGTATGGCATCCCGTATTCGATGTCGGAGGGAGCATTCAGCCCTCTCAGTCTTGTTCGCTGGGGAATGTTGGGTTTGTTGGCTGTCCTGAGCGTGCGGATGAAAAGGCCGCCGCAATTCAGGATCGACGTTCCGCTGACGGTCATAGCGGTCATGCTCGTCGTCGACATGCTCTTCTCTTCAACCTATGCCGAAAACTTCAATTACTCGTTCTATCGTGCGCTGAGCTTTGCGCTTCTGGCGATCTCGATGGTCACGGGGACGAGCTTTTACCTTCATCGGGCGGAGAATTGCATTCGCTTCTTTCGCTTTCACTACTATCTGGTCTGGCTGGCACTCGTCCCGATTCTCCTTCTTCATTTGGTCGGTCTGGATCAGCTTGGCGTGACGATGATCATGGGCCAGTACGCCGGAATCTTCGGCAATCAGAACATGTATGGGACTTTCTCGGCTTTGGTTGTTCCATATGTGCTTTTCCATTGGCGTTCGGTCGCCCAGTCAAAGCGCGACCGGTGGCTAGATGTGGGTTTGCTGATCATGATCTTTGTCGGGCTATGGGTGTCGCGATCACGCAATGGATTCACTTCGTGTCTGATTGCGATCGGCGTTTACTTCTTCGTGATCAATCTTGAGAGCCGGTTGAAGGTTGTTGCCGCTGCTGTCCTGGTCGCGCTGGCGTTGTTGGTTGTTCCGACATTTCAAACAGATCTGGGCGAGTTCGTTCGCAAGAGCTCGACCAGAGAGGCTGGCGTTGGCTCACAGTTCATCGAAGAGAAGCGATACGAGATGTGGGTCGGCGTCTGGCCACTGTTTTGGAAGGAGAAGCTCTCCGGATATGGTTTCGCCTCATCACACCTACTCGTCTTTCCGTTTACCAAAGACGAAGCTGCAGGAAGATCGCTTCATAACAGCTACCTCGAGATCTTCGGTGACCTCGGACTACCTGGACTCGTCCTGCTCCTGTTCGTTGTCTACCGCGTTGCATCAAAGACGGTGACGCTGGTCAGTCAACGGGGTCAGGCACTGGAGCGCAACATCAATGCGGTGTTCATCGCGGTCTTCGTTGCCGGTTCGTTCAACGCATTCTTTGAGAGCTGGATGTTCTCCGTTGGTAATCTGACATCGCTCCTTTATTGGGGACCTGTCGCGGGAGTAGTTGCACGATGGGCGTGGCGACCGGTTTCCGTGCAGGAGCCCGAGCGGGAGCTACCAGTGAAGTCCGAATTGCGATATGCGCGGTAAGAAGGACAACAGAGGACAACCCGGACAATAGGGATGACGAGGACGGGATGAGCGGGAAACCACCCTCCCGTCCTGGGTGTTTCTGTTGTTCTCACGGTACTTGAGAATCCTGCATGCCGACGATTCTATTAAACGCACTTGCGTCGACGGCTGGTGGGGGCATGACATACCTCCGCAATGTCCTGCCGAGACTCGCCAGTCTTGAGAGCGAGTTGCGGTTTATAGCGCTAGTGCCTCGGGAATTGACGACCGACTATCGGGGAGTGGTCGGCGATCGAATCGAGATCATGACCGTCCTGACCGGGGGTGCGCTTGGTCGACTGTGGTGGGAACAGACGGGTCTCCGGTCAATGATCACGAGCCGACAAGTCGACCTCCTGATCGCGCTTGGCAACTTCGCTCTGTTCGCTTCACCCGTCCCGCAAGTCCTGTTCAACCGGAACGACCTCTACTTTTCCGGCGACTTCGAAAGGGATCTGCGCGCGCGAGGGCTCTACCACGAAGTGTTTGGCAATTGGCTGAAGCGGTGGCTCTCCCTCAGATCGATCGCGGCCGCAGACGTTAACGTGACACCGACACACGCATTTGCCGAGCGGCTCGCCAGTGTCAGTGGTCGCGCCTCGAATGGGTTCGAGGTGATTCCCTTTGGTTTTGATCCGGAGGTGTTCAACAGCGATCAAACGCCGCTGTCTGCTGACCAGCTCGGCAAGCTGAGAATTGAACATCCATTTCGAAGGTTGCTCTACGTCAGTCACTACAATTACTTCAGGAATTTTGAGACCCTCATTCGAGCACTGCCACATTGCCCCGAAGACATGCAATTGGTTCTGACAACAGACATTCATGAGGGTGCGGTTTACGGCGGGTATCAGGCGACCGCGGCAGCGCGACTGATCGATGAGTTGGGCGTGCGCGACCGGATTGCGATGCTCGGCCCGGTTCCATATGGCCGGTTGCATCATCTTTATCAGCTCTGTGAGGCATTTGTCTGCCCATCGTATTCCGAAAGCTTTGGCCATCCACTTGTTGAAGCGATGGCTTCAGGATTGCCGGTGATCGCAGCCAATCTCCCAGTCCATCGCGAGATTTGCGGAGAGGCGGCTGTCTATTTTGAGACCTTCGATGAACGTGCTCTCGCGCATGCCTGCGCGCGCGTTCTGAGTGACCGGCCGCTCGCTGAAAAGCTCAGGGCTGAAGGCAGCGAGCGATGCAAGTCTTTTTCCTGGGATAAGCACGTTGATGAGCTGGTGAAGCTCATTAGGCGATGCCTCGACTCGCGACTGAACTAGCCATGAAGCTCCCGGTATCGGTGATCATCCCGGTCAGGAATGAGGAACGGAACATCGCCGCGTGCATCGAAAGCGTCGCCTGGGCCGGAGAAATATGGGTCGTCGATTCGCACAGCACCGACCAAACGATCGAGATCGCGTATCGATACACCGATCGCGTCGTTCAGTTCGACTACAGCGGAGGATATCCAAGAAAGAAGAACTGGGCGCTCGAGACCTTGCCCTTCGCCAACGAGTGGATTCTCATTCTTGATGCTGATGAACGAGTCACTCCTGAGCTCGAGGCTGAGATTCGCAAAGCGCTGACTGAGTCGGAATCCGTCGATGGCTATTACATAAACCGCAAGCTGATCTTTCTTGGGCGCTGGATCAAACACTGCGGATGGTATCCAAGCTGGAACCTGCGTCTTTTCAGGCACCGCCTCGGTCGCTATGAAAGACTCGAGACCGAGGATGTGCCCAACGCCGGGGATGTCGAGGTTCACGAGCACGTCGTGCTCAATGGGAGAAGCGCGTATTTCGGGAATGACCTGCTGCACGAAGACTTCAAGAGCGTCTACCACTTTGTCGAGCGACACAACCGTTACTCAAACTGGGAGGCGCGTGTCTACTACAATTCCCTGCGCGGGCTTCATGGTTCGGCCAACATCGGGGCTTCCCTTTTTGGCTCACCACTCGAGCGCAAGCGGTTTCTGAAGCGCCTTTGGGTGCGCCTGCCGGCGCGCCCGCTGCTGAGATTCCTCTGGATGTATCTCGTCAGGTTCGGGTTTCTCGATGGCCGGGCGGGGCTCATCTTCTGCACTCTCATGAGCATGCACGAGGCGATCATCTCGGCGAAGCTCTATGAATACAGGCTGACCGCGGATGTGGCGCCTCTGACACCGCCATCGTCCACAAGCGGGAAGAGGAACACCGAATAGCATGTGCGGCATTTGCGGGATAGTCGGAAGCACCGATCACGATGCGATCGAGCGAATGACAGCAAGCCTCGTTCATCGTGGGCCGGATGATCGAGGAGTCGCGCGCTTTCCTGAGCATTCTCTTGATCTCGGGCACCAGCGCCTAAGCATCATCGATCTTTCACCGCGCGGTCGACAGCCGATGGCTGACGATACCGGCAAACTGAGCATCAGCTTCAATGGCGAGATCTACAACTATCGTGAACTGAAGACACTGCTCGATCCCGACCGTCATCGTTTCACATCGGAAACTGATACCGAAGTCATCCTTCATCTCTATCGCGAGCTCGGCGTCGAGGCCTTTAAGCGGCTCAACGGGATGTTTGCTTTTGCGCTCTTTGATGCAGAGCGAGCGCGCCTTTTCCTGGTGCGCGATCAATTGGGTGTCAAGCCGCTCTATTACATTGAAGCTCACGGGCGTCTGGTTTTTGGTTCCGAGATCAAGGCAATTCTGGCATCGGATCAGTACACGGCCGAGATAGACTGGCAGTCAGTCAGTGATTTCTTCTCCTATCTGTTTGTGCCAGCACCACAGACCATCTTTCGCGGGATTCACCAACTTCAACCCGCGCATTTTCTCGAGTACGACCTGCGTTCGCGGAGGGTGGTCAGGTTGGAGAAGTACTGGAGCATTGGCAGCGAGGTCTCGTCGGATGAACGCGAGCTGGCAGCAGAGCTTCGCGTACTGATGGGAGATGCTGTTGAGAAGCAGATGGTCAGCGACGTTCCACTTGGGGCGTTTCTCTCGGGTGGGATAGATTCGAATGTCATCGTCGGTCTCATGGCGGAGCGATCGAATCGTCCGGTTGAGACCTTTACCGTGCTCTTCGACGAACCGGGAATGGACTACTATGACGAGCGCCGTGAAGCCCGGCGCATCTCCGACAAGTTCGGCACCGCGCACAGCGAGATGACGGTCGATCTCTCAAGACCGGAGGAGATGCTGGATCTGGTCGAGTATTTCGATCAGCCTTTTGGCAATACGACGCTCTATCTGACTTATCTGCTTTCACGAGAGACCCGTCGTTCAGTCAAGGTGGCGCTCTCGGGCGCCGGTGGTGACGAACTGTTCGGCGGATATCCGCGCTACCGTGCGGTTCAGGCAGCGCGTTGGTTACGTTTCATACCGCGACTCGCCGTGAAGGCAGGACTATCTGTTCTATCGCTCTGGCCGGACAGTTTTGCTGATCGCCGACTGCATCGTGTGAGGGCGCTGCTCGATGGGATCGATCCCGACCCGGCGCGTCAATACCTGCGTTGGGTGTACTATCTCGACGAGGAAAGGAAGCAGCGACTGATGGTGCGCGGCAATCAGGGTTTGCTGCCGGCTCATCGGGTTTTGGCTGCCCATCTGAGCGAGATTCCGGCGACGTGGGACGCGGGGAATCGCTATTCGTTCCTTGATGTCGAGACGTTCCTTCCGGACAATCTGCTTGAGTACTCGGACAAGATGAGCATGGCGTCCTCTCTCGAGCTTCGTGTTCCGTATCTCGATCCGCGTGTGGTGGAGTTGGCCTTCAGAATACCATTCTCGCTCAAGTTGCGTGGGGGTGAGAGCAAGAGCATCATGCGACGCGCTTTCGCGGATCTGATTCCGGCCGAGAATCAACGGCTTCCAAAAAAGGGATTCAATGTTCCGTTGGGAGCCTGGATGCGGACAAAGCTGGATCGCTACTTTGATGAGAGGATGCCGCGATCGTACATTGAAAGCGAAGGCATTTTTAGTCACGAGTACATCACGCATCTGCGCGACGAACATCGACGTGGGCGCCGTGACAATGCTTATGAGCTGTTTGCAGTGTTGATCTTCGATACGTGGTATCGAAAGTACATAACGAAGACTCTCGAGAAGACGAGACAGGGAATGTCCGCGTTGGTGTGAGCGAGGAGAAAGACTCACGCGAAGACGCGAAAGACGCGAAGAGGAAAAGCGAGCAAACTACTCATTTCCCATGAGGCCTTTCGCGTGTTTCGCGGCTTCGCGTGAGTCTTGCTCCTTGATTTTCTCGGGCGTAGGCATGGAATACGTGCGCTGGTGTGACGCATCGATAGGGGAACAAGCAGAAGGCATGAAGCAAGTCCTGCAGAATTTTCGCTCGGGAGAGCTGAAGGTTGATGAGGTGCCCGAGACCGTCGTCAAGGATGGCGGGATACTGGTGCGCAATCTTGCCTCACTCGTCAGCGCCGGCACCGAAAGGATGGTCGTGGACCTGGCGCGGAAGTCCCTCCTCGGCAAGGCGAGACAGCGACCCGATCTCGTACGCCAGGTGATCGCCAAGGCGCGACGCGATGGCTTGCTGAGCACCTTTCGCGCCGTCGAAGCTCGCCTTGATGCACCAATCGCGCTCGGCTATAGCTGCGCCGGTCTCGTCAGGGAGGTCGGCAAAGGTGCAGAGGGTTTTCGCGTCGGCGATCGCGTCGCCTGTGCTGGCATGAACTATGCCTCACACGCCGAGACAGTTTGTGTCCCGACAAATCTCGCCGTCGGCATCCCTGACAATGTCCCGTTTGATGAAGCTGCATTCGTGACCCTCGGGGCGATCGCACTGCAGGGCATCCGGACTGCCGAAGTAAAGCTTGGCGAGACTCTCGCAGTGATTGGTCTGGGCCTCGTCGGACAATTGACGATGCAGATGCTCAAAGCAGCCGGATGCAGAGTCATCGGCATCGATCTCGACCCAGTCAAGGTTCAGCTAGCTCGCAGCCTCGGCGCCGATGTTGCCGTTGCCCGCGGAGACAACGTCGAGGAAGCGGTGGCGCGGTTGACCGATGGCTTTGGCGTTGATGCAGTGATCATCACTGCCGCTGCGGAGACAAACGATCCGATCGAGCTCGCCGGCGCCATCGCTCGAGATCGCGCCGTCATCTCCATGGTTGGCGCTGTTGGAATGGACGTCCCCCGAAAGGTCTACTTCGAGAAGGAACTGCAACTCCGGCTTTCGCGTTCCTATGGGCCCGGACGCTACGACCCGCAGTATGAAGAAGCGGGGATCGATTATCCCATCGGGTACGTTCGATGGACTGAACAACGAAACATGCAGGAGTTTCTGCGACTGGTCGGGGCCGGCTCAGTCAAAATCGAGCCCTTGATCACTCACCGGATACCAATTGAGGAGGCTGCACGCGCGTACGAGATGATCTCCGGGAAGGGTCAGCAACCGTATCTTGGGATACTGTTGACCTATCCACCTCAAGAATCGGCTCAATCGAGAGTCGTCTCACTGAGACAAGGCGCGGCAAGACGGCCGGTCATCGGCGCTCTACGCCTGGGAGTCATTGGTGCCGGCAATTTTGCAAAGACCGTACTCCTTCCACGCCTGGCGAAGTTATCCGATGTTCATTTGACGGCGCTCGCGACGGCAACCGGTCGCAATGCAAAAGCGATTGGCGAACAGTATCGCTTTTCGTGGTGCACCACCGACTCCGGTCAGTTGATTGGCAGCAGCGAGGTGGATGCGGTGGTCATCGCGACGCGTCACGATACTCACGCTCCGATGACCGCTCAAGCCGTCGCCGCTGGAAAGGCGGTCTTCGTCGAGAAGCCGCTGGCGATTGATCGCGATGGCCTGGATGAAGTCTCGGCCGCTGTCGGCGAGTTCAAAGGGAGAGTCATGGTTGGTTTCAATCGACGGTTCTCCCCATTGTCGGTGTCACTGAAGCGGTGTTTCGAGGGTGTCTCTCCGCTGGCCATCAGCTATCGGGTGAACGCAGGCGCGATTCCGATGGTGAGCTGGATTCAAAACGCCGAGGGCGGTGGTCGGATTGTCGGCGAGGTCTGTCATTTCGTCGATTACCTTCAATACCTCACCGATGCGATGCCAGTTGAAGTCTACGCCTCAGCAAATTCGGCGGGCGCGGATACACTCGCGATCATTGTCAGGATGAGTGATGGTTCGGTGGGAAACATCAATTACTTTGCGACCGGCGATCGCGGCCTGGCAAAAGAGAGAATCGAAGTCTTCGGCGGCGGGCGGGCAGCGATCCTCGATGATTTTCGGACGCTTGAGGCGTGGCAGGACGGGCGGCGTCACGTGACAAGATCATCCAGGCAAGAGAAGGGATTCGACGAGGAGCTGAAGGTATTTCTGACAGCGGCGCGAAGTGGCGGTGAGATGCCGATCGCGTGGTCGAGCCTCGTCGCGACGACACTGGCCACACTGCGGATCGCCGATTCCCTCGGAAGCGGGCGGCCGGAGGCGGTCAGTTGAAGGTTGGCCTGATCCTGCGCACGGTTGAGCATCTGCGCTGGGAACAGGTGATCTACAGGCCGATCAGGCTGCTTCAGTCACACCTCGACCGGACGATACTTTCTCGATATTGGACATCTTCCAGAATAACCCGTGACGCCCCGACAGAAGCAGCGGTCGCGACCGTCGCACGCGCGTTCGCATCTCTGCCTCATCTGACTCAGCCACTCTCACTCTACGAATCCCGCATCGGTGACCTCACTGAAGGTCGATTCACCTTTCTCAATCGGACTCTGACCCTGGATCCGCTCGATTGGAATAGGAGATATGAGAGTCACCTCTGGAACTACAATCTTCATTACTTCGGCTACGCAGTTTGGTGTGCGCGCGCATACATCGAAGGCGAAGACGAAAGCGCTCTGAAGTCAATCAGAAGGTTGATTTTGCAATGGGTGTCCGAGGCACGCCCCGGCGTGAGCGATGGCTGGGATCCGTATCCGGTGTCGCTGCGCATCGTGAATTGGGCGTACGCGTATGCTCTTGTTGCACCACGGCTGGGCACCGCTTCATTCCTTTCCAAATGGAGTTCGAGCATTTACCGGCAGTTGGAGTTTCTCTCGAGACATGTTGAGTATCACCTGCTTGCCAACCACCTCATCAAGAACGCCAAGGCATTGATCGTTGGAGGACTGCTCTTTGGCGAAGCGAAGTGGATCGCGTCTGGCAGAGCGTTGCTGCTCAGGGAGCTTGACGAGCAGGTGCTGAGCGACGGTGGCCATTTCGAACGGGCCCCAATGTATCACGCGCAGGTGCTTGCGGACTCTCTCGAGGCTTTTGTCATGCTGCAGGCTTTTGGCGAGAGCGATGGATCGGAGAAGCTGGGGGCAAAGCTCGCCGCGATGGCTGGCTTTCTGTCGGCAATGAGCAACCGAGATGGGACTCTGGCGTTGTTCAATGATTCGGCAAATTTCGAGGAGCTGTCGCCGGGACCAATCCTGACCTCGGCCGAGCAGGTCTTTGGCCCACCGGGCGATGCCCGCACTTTTCCAACGACCGGTTACTACACCTGGGCTTCCGCAGACTCCAAAGAACGGATTGTCGTCGACGCCGGGCCGCCAGCCGCCGACTACAACACGGCGCACGCCCATTGTGATCTGC
>JANNRD010000484.1:0-3599 GCA_031401095.1 Acidobacteriota bacterium | reverse complement strand
GAGCTCGTCGCGGTGCCGCTCCCAGTGGTTGCAGTAATCGATGACTTCGTCGATGGTCGCGCACGAGCGACGATCGGGGTTGATCTTGAAACCGGCTTCGATCATCCATTCGAGAGCCTCGGCGTGGCTCCTCAGCGCTGGCGCGCCATCAAGGAGCAACTGATAGCAGAAGACGTCGAGCTGCCGCTCGGCTGCGATCCGGGCATCAAGCTGGCGCATCGTCCCGGCGGCTGCGTTGCGCGGGTTGGCGAACACGGGCAAACCCTGCTCACTGCGATCACGGTTGATCCGCGCGAACACTTCGTGCCCAAGGTAGACCTCTCCGCGAACCTCGATCTCACCTGCACTGGTCGCGGGGTGTTCCGCTCTCCCTGCCGCAAAGGCTCCTTCGTGAATCCGAAGGGGCACTGACCGGATCGTGCGCACATTAGAGGTCACGACTTCCCCTCGCGACCCATCCCCACGGGTCACACCGCGAACCAGCAGACTACCTTCATAAATCAGTGAGATGCTCAGACCATCGATCTTCAGTTCGGCGACATAGTCGAATGAACGCCCGCCCGCGAGTTTCAAGCAGCGTTGTGCCCACTCGCGAAGGTCATCGATACTGTAGCTATTGTCGAGCGAAAGCATGACCCGCTTATGGACGTACTCTTCGAAGCCCTCGGCGGGAGCGCCCGAGACACGTTGTGTCGGACTGTCGGGCGTGATCAGTTCGGGGTGACTGGTTTCGAGCTGACGCAGCCTCGCGAGAAGCTTGTCGTACTCGATATCGGCGATGACGGGTTCATTAAGAGTGTAGTACCGGTAGTCGTGATCGATGATCTGACGTCGCAGATCGGCGATCTCTTCCTCGATATTTGTCGGATGGGTGGACCTTTTGCTCATCGTTTCGGTGTTGCAATACGGGGGAGACTCACGCGAGGACAGAAGAGAGATAACGGAACATACGGAAATTCACGGAAGAGACGGAATCAAGCAACAGAGTCTTTCCGTTTGTTCCGTGCATTTCCGTATGTTCCGTTATCTCTTTCTCTTCGCGCGAGCCTCCTCCTCAGCCAGACTCGCCATTTGGCTGATAAATCGGTTTACCAAGCTGTCGATAGCCAAGCGTCCCGCCAAAAAGGTCTGAGATACGTTGTCGCGCAAGGCGGACATACTGATCTTCTTTTTCGCATCCAATCGCGCGCCGCTGATGCTTCAGTGTTTCCAACCTGCCAGCACAGCGACCAATCGTCTGAAAGAATAGCCACCAGTTCGTCGATGATCGGATTGAGCCATGCGAGATACTGCTCGAGGCTCAGCGACTTTTCGTAGACTTTCCCGAGATTGTATGGGGGAGATGTGATGATCAGCTTTGCAAATCCGCGCGGAAGTGTGCGGAGAGTCGTCAGGCAATCACCGCGCGAGACAACCACTTCAGCTTCGGGACTGAAGAACGACGAGACCTCTGTCTGCGATGTCTTCTTCATCTCCAGCGTCGAGAGGCTCATTTTATGACTTCTTTTCGTACGGTCAGTGAATCGACCCTCGCCTCGTTGACTTGATAGCCTATTCCCGGCGATGTCGGTCTCATGATCGTCCCGCGTGACGTGACCTCGACCTCGGGTGTAATGATGTCCTCCGTCCAGTAGCGCTTCGAAGCTGAGACATCGCCCGGCAGAGTAAACCCGGGTAGCGTCGCCATGGCGATATTGTGTGCGCGTCCAATCCCCGCCTCGAGCATGCCGCCACACCAGACTGGCACAGAGCGCTCACGACAATAAGCCTCGATCTTCCGTGCCTGCGTATGTCCGGCAACACGCCCGAGCTTGATATTGATGATCCGGCACGCCTTCAGTGCAAGCGCCTTGCGCACATCGTCGACTCCAAGAATCGATTCATCGAGACAGACAGGAGTCTTGAGCTGCCGCTGCAATTCGACGTGGTCGATGATGTCATCGTAAGCCAGCGGCTGTTCAATCAACAGCAGATCGAACTCATCCAGCTTCTTCAGCAACTCGACATCGGCGAGCGTGTAGGCCGAGTTGGCGTCAACCGTCAGCTTGATCCTGGGGTGCTCCCGTCGCACCGCCTTGACCATCTCGTAGTCGCGTCCTGGTTTGATCTTGAGCTTGATGCGCTGATAGCCGGCCGCCAGCTCAACCTCGATCTTCTTCAACAGGGCCGCGTCCGTTTCCTGCAGACCGAGAGACACTCCGCAGGGAATTTCCTCCTGGGTCCCGCCAATCAACTGCCACAGTGGAATGCCCTGCCGCCGCGACTCGAGCTCCCAGACCGCGGTCTCGATCGCCGCCCGCGCCATCCGGTTCCCGCGAATGCTGGCGGTCAACGAGCCCGCCTCATCAGCAGAACCGATGTGCAGCCCAAGCGTCATTGGGCCGGCAAAGTCCTTGAGCAGAAGCCAAGCCATGTCAGTCGCTTCGTGGTTATAGAACGGACCCTCACCACAAGTGCATTCCCCCCAGCCAATGAGTCCTTCAGCGAAGAGCTTGACGAGGATGATCCGGCGGCCCGTCGTGACACCGAAGCTGGTCTCAAAGGGCGCCACCAGCGGCAGCTGGATCTCACGAAGTTCGATGCGATCGATTTTCATAGGCCTCTAGTCGTAGTGAAGTCGTCCCTCGGCGTAGTCATCCTCAAAAAATAGATATCTGCTATTGCTTCCATCGCGACCTGGAAGAAACCCGGCGCAATAGAGCCCGGCGGAGAGGTGGCGCTGAAAAGCGTCTCTCACTTCGCGTTGCCATCGTTGTGCTTCTGCCATGTCTCTATCTTTGACCTCATCGATCTCGCGCGGCACCTCGACAATCGCCACGGGGGCGTCGGTGCGCTGTTCTCCGCCGAGAGTTCGCGTGACGTGATCTGACCGAACCCACCATTCGACAAAGAGTCGATCGGTGTCGAGACCGCGGTGCAGAATGCTGGTACTGGCATTGCCGTAGTAGTTTGGATAGTAGCGACGGACGACAGCGCCGAGCTTGACGAGATTGAGATAGGCGTTCCTCGACATGAGCGGATCGAAGGTCCACCCGACAAGCGCAACATCGCGGGCAAGGGCGTAGTCTCGCTGCGCAAGTTTCAGTCCGGCGCCGATGCCAGCATTCTGTAGATCGGGATCGACCGCAAGCATATGCGAGTAGTAGTACGGCTGCTTTTGCGAATCAAAGGCTGCCAAAGCGTGAGCGAATCCGAGCATCCGATCGGACTGGTCAAACGCGCCGAGAGTCACTCCTCCGCTGCGACGGGTGATGACAAAGGAGCGAAGTGGGGTGATGTCGAGGTCCGAAAACTGCCAGACCGTGCGCTGGAGGTCGATGCAGGCTGAATACTCTTCAAAGCTCGCGCAGACGCGGATTGAATAGGCGGGCTTCCCTTCGTCAGGTTTCATATGAATCAAGTCCGGATTGAACAAGCAAGATACTACTTCCGCGTACTGCCACCGTCAACTCAGGGTCTTGCAAGGGGGAAGAGAAACAACGGAGCATACGGAACAAGACAGAACTCAAGGAAAGGGCAATGACAATCCCGTCTGTTCCGTTTTGCTTTGTATGTTCCGCTGTTTCTCTTCCCCCTTTCGCCGTTGCGTCTTTTCGCCA
>JANNRD010000483.1:0-3053 GCA_031401095.1 Acidobacteriota bacterium | reverse complement strand
CTCGGCGCCGCGAATCTCGTATGCGCGTAACGGGAAGCCGGCCACCTTGAGAGGACTGGGCGGATCAGCGTCACTGAAGAACAAGCAACTGCTGCTGACTGTCACGAATCCGGATCCAAACGCAGCCCGGGAGACTGAGATCGGCCTCCGCGGAGCCCGTCTCAAAGATGTCAAAGTCAGGACATTGAGTGCGAACGGAATCCACGATCACAACACGTTTGAGAACCCGAACGCGATCGAACCTCAGGCAGGTGTCGCGACCGTCACGACGGATGGCACCGTTGTCTTCAACTTTGCGCGGGCTTCGGTGACTCGGCTCGAGATGACCCTGGCTTGACTGACGCGGGGAAGAGACTGCTCGGGCGAACGGTCTATGGCGAGTGCTGCCGGCCACAGGGCAGCCGATCGAAGATCTTCTTCGCTCGCTGATAGAGCGCATCGCATTTCTCGGGCATGACCGGCCCAATCCACTCTGGGACGGTGCCGCCATGCGAATAGTAACCGGGAAGGTGATCAAAGACGGCGCTCGCACCGCCCTCCGGATCCGTTGAGCCAAAGACGACTCGGCCGACTCCGTGAAGAAGTAGCGTCCCGAAGCACATCAAGCAGGGTTCGAGCGTCGTGTAACAGGTCATCTCGCGACTTCGCGGCCAGGCATTCAAAGGCACCTTCCTCAATGCCTCAACTTCGGCATGTCGCCCCGGGTGATAATGCGGGACAATGATCCCGCTACCCCCTTCAGCGATCACTTCATCATTGAGAACGATGAGAGCTCCGATCGGAAGATTTCCGACTTGCTCTGCATGAAGCGCGATCTCAATCGCGCGTTCAAGATATTTGATCTCGTAGTTGTCGGCCATCTCAGTTTGCAACGTACCGGAATCCACCAGCGGGCGAGCGACACCGCCGCAGCAGCAATGAGAGCACGCTGACGGTGGATAGATCAAATGCCCAGCACCGAAGAGAAGGCTCGCTCGAAGTGGAAACGGAAGCCGACTTGGTTGTCTTCGGAAGAAGGCAAGAATAAGATGCCGCCGACGTCGTCGCGCACTTCCGGGCGTGTGTCTGTTTGAGAAGATACCTGGGCGGTTACCGCCACACCAAACAGGACCGCAGGAAAGGCATTCAAGGACCGCCTGGCGACGGTGAGAGAGTGAATAGAGTCAACTAGCAGGGGTCGCGTGCGAGCATGGTTTTGGACATTCCATTTTCAATTTTGGATCTTTCGCCGATTGTCCGGGACGGCAGCGCCGCGCGCGCCTTCAGGAATACGTTGGATCTCGCCCAACACGCCGAGGGCTGGGGGTACCGTCGATTCTGGCTCGCCGAGCATCACAATCTGCCTGGGATAGCCAGCGCTGCAACCGCGGTTGTCGTCAGCTACGTTGCCGGGGGCACTTCGTCGATTCGGGTCGGTTCGGGTGGAATCATGTTGCCAAATCACGCCCCGCTGGTGATTGCGGAGCAGTTTGGCACGCTTGAGTCTCTCTATCCTGGGCGGATTGATCTTGGCATTGGGCGCGCACCCGGAACGGACCGGGCCACCATGCGTGCGCTGCGGCGCGATCTGATAGGCAAGGCAGACTCGTTCCCGGAGGATGTCATCGAGCTCCAATCCTACTTTCAGCCGGCAAAACCGGGTCAGACTGTCCGCGCGGTCCCGGGAGCGGGTCTGGAGGTGCCGATATGGCTTCTCGGATCGAGCCTCTTCAGCGCGCAGCTCGCCGCCAATCTCGGCCTGCCATTTGCCTTTGCCTCTCACTTCGCGCCCGATTATCTGCTACACGCGTTGGACCTCTATCGCGGGCAGTTCAGGTCTTCTGAGGCGTTGCCTCGGCCATACGCCATGGTCTGTGTCAACGCGTTCGCGGCTGACACAGAGAGCGAAGGAAAACGGATCGCAACTTCAGCTCAGCAGCAGTTTCTGAATCTGCGACGTGGTACTCCCGGACAACTTCAGGCGCCGATCGACAGTATGGAAGGGCGGTGGTCGGAAGCCGAGAGATCTGGAGTCGAGCACGCGCTGCGGTATTCGGTCATCGGATCGCCAGAGTCAATCGGAGACGGACTTGAGAGGATCATTGAGCTGACCGGTGCAGACGAGATCATGATTACCGGCCACATCTATGATCAGAGAGCGCGACTCCGCTCGTTCGAGATCGTAGCGGCGGTGCGCGGAATGTCCTGGACCGCCGAGATATCCCAGCTGTCACTATGATTATTCAGCATCTCTCCTATGACAGCCTGGAAGCCTCGCGGGCCGAGAAGTGGTTCTGGTACGTTCTCTTAACCGCGACGGTTGGGATACTGCTTCTGCTCAACTGGCTCGGCATGGTGAAGAGTGTCTTTGGCGTCGACACGGCCATCCTCCTGACGCTCTTTGGTGGATACAAGATCTACTACAAGGCAATCTCCGCTCTCATCGCGAGGCGGCTCTCCGCTGATCTGGCAATCCTGATCGCCATCGCTGCGGCGCTCGCTATCGGTGAATATGTTGCCGCAGCGGAAGCGGTGTTCATCATGCTTGTCGGTGAGGGGCTCGAAGAGTTCGCCTCGCGCCGGACACGCTCCGCGATTGAAAGGCTCGTCGCCTTTGCTCCGAAGACAGCACGGATCAGGACGGCTGGCGAAGAGCGTGAGGTTGAGATTGGCGAAGTGCGGCTTGGCGATGTTGCCATTGTTCGACCGGGTGAGCGGATTCCGGTTGACGGTCAGATCGCGAGCGGCTACTCGTCGATCAACGAGGCACCGATCACCGGAGAGTCGATGCCCGTTGACAAGAAGGCTGGCGACGAGGTCTTTGCGGGCAGCTTCAACACGGTTGGCGCGATCGAGGTGTGTGTGACACGGGTCGGCGAGGACACGACGCTTGCCCGAATCATCACCCTTATCGAAGCGGCGGGACACAAGAAGGCCCCGGCTGTTCGGCTGGCTGATCGTTATGCCACTCTCTTTCTGCCACTCCTGCTGATCGTTGCCGCGGCGACGTGGTACTTCACCGGAGAGTGGGTGCTTACGGATGCTGTACAGCTCGTGGCATGTCCGTGAGCGTT
>JANNRD010000482.1:0-4176 GCA_031401095.1 Acidobacteriota bacterium | reverse complement strand
AGCAACAACCGCATCCTCAAGATTGAGGACGGCCAAGTTTCCGATGGATTCAAGTGCAGTGCTTTTCTGAGTTTCTCCATTTCCTTTCGAGCTTCCCTACTCGTCAGTCACATCAAGCCGAGGAGAAGGCGCTCAGGACGCGATCTCGACAAGCTGAACCGCGAAGCGAAGCTGTTGTCCGGCGAGGGGATGATTGGCGTCAAGTGTGACGGTCGTTTCCGTAAAAGCGGTGATGAGCAGGGGAATGATTGTTCCATCAGGCGCATGCATCTCAATGCTCATTCCCTGCTCGGGATCGATCCCGAGGTTGATCTGGTCGCGATCGACGGTATGACTGAGAGCATCGTTGCGCTCACCGTACGCCTGGTCCACCTCGATCGTCACTTCTTTCGATTCGCCAACTCGCATCCCGACTATTGCCTCATCAAAAACCGGGAATACCTCACCGTCGCCGACGACAAATGCGAGGGGCTCATTGCCCTCCGAGGTGTCGAAAACGGTTCCATCATCGAGCCGGCCCGTGTAATGGACTTTGACTGCGTCGCCGGGCTTGGCGGCTCCCTCACCCGTCAGCTTCGAGATAAAGTCGTGGTTCATGCTGGTTCCTTTCGAGGACTTGCACCCTTCCCTTGGCAGCGAGCAATTGAAAACAAAAGAGGTCTGGAAGACAGCCACTGATACTTGCATTTCAAACAGAGCGAAGGCGGGAGTATAATCCCGGTCCAAGCTCGAGGCAAACAGAACTTTCACTGTGTCACCAGACGCGACAGCCGCGGAACTTGTCTCTTCGTGCTGTCTGGAACCGAAGGAGGTCCGGGACGATGTTGCGGCGAATCTTGATGGTTTTCCTGATTCTACCTGGCATGGCTGCGATGGAGACAGTCGTCTCTGCCCAGGCGCGGATAGAGGAGTGGCGCGGCCGGACCGTCATGGTCTTTACTCCTCATCCTGACGACGATCTGTTTGGCCCTGGCGGAACGCTGGCGATTATGGCGCGCAATCAGAACCGCATCATCGTCGTCATCTACACCAATGACAACAAGGGTTCCTTCGATCTCGAGATGACCAGTGAGCGTTTGGCCCGCATTCGCAAAACTGAAGAGGAAGCGGCTCTCGCGACGATCGGCATTCCGAAGGAGAACATTATCTGGCTTGGATATCCGGATGGTGAACTCGAGTATGCTGAGCCGAAAGCGCTCTGCGGCAGGGCAGCGAGGCTGATTCGCCAGTATCGCCCGGACGTGCTCTTCAGCATCGACCCCGGTGAGTGGTATGACCGATGGCACAAGAGCGATCACCGCATGGCTGCGTTCAACACCGCCGATGCCGTGCGCGCCGCTGAGTTTCACCTCTATTATCCCGAGCACCTACTTGATGGGCTGAAGCCATTCGCTGTGCCATTGATGATGTTCTACTACACAGCGCCGCAGGAGGCGAACTATTGGGTCGATGTCACGGATGTCATTGATCTCAAGATCGCAGCTCTTTCGAAGCACGTCAGCCAGTTTGAACCGTCAGTCAACAAGTATCGACCCGATTGGGATGCCGTCGATCTCGAGCGTTTGAAAACAGGACTCAAGGCACGAGTACCTCGGAAGGATGGTCGCATGGTTGAGACGTTCCGTCGTGCGACCGGTTTCAATTCGCAGTAGCATGTGTTGGCAATGGAACAGACCCGCGGGATGACTGAAAGCCTTGCCTAGAGGCCTCTTATTGGCTGACCGTAGGTAAACTCCACCAGATGCCCGTCAGGGTCTCGGACCATGGTCCAGTAACCGACGCTGCCGCCGGAGTCAGTCGGAGGATGGACGAGGATTCCAAGCTCGGTCGCCTTTGCAGCAACCGCGTCAACTCCACTTCTCGAGTCGCACTGGAACCCAAGGTGGTCGAGCCGCGACGTGACTTCGCCCTGCGAGACCACGAGCAGAAAGATGGGCAGCTCGCCGGCTGCCGGCTTGGGTCCGAGCCAGATCGTTCCACCGCCTTCCTTGCGCCGATCTCTCAACAACGAAAAACCGCAAAGAGACGAATAAAAATCGATCGTCCGCAAAAAATCGCTGACCGTAATGGTGAGGTGGGTCCAGTGAACAGCCATCTCAGCGATTCGCCGCCGGGGACTTCGGGAATCCGCTTGAATCGAGTACCCGTTTCGCCTGCTGAAGGTGTCTCTGCTCATGGTTGGAGATGACCCTGTAGGCGTCGACCAGGCTATACGTCACGAACCCGGCGATCGGGGATGAGATGATGACCCGCTCGAGGTCGAGATGGCTGGTGGCGTTGATGAGATCGATCAACTTCCCCTGCATGCCAACGAACGATCTGACGATTCCCGGCTCGATCGAGCTCGTTGAGGGCTGAAACTTGGCGGGTGCTTTGATCTTTCGCTTTGCCTCCGGGCTGACGGCTTTGGCGAGAAAATTGCCAAAAAGACCAGGAATAACCGGCAGACTCTGCCAGAACGTTGGCTTCCGGGAGGGATCCTTCACCTCTTCGAGGATGCCGAAGTACGGGCTGTTGGTATTGATCAAATGATCGAGACACTGACCAATACTCCATTCGTCCGGACTCGGCCTCCAATTGAGCTGCTCCGCGCTGAGAGAGCCAAAACTTGACTGTACATCGCCTGTGACAGCTTCCATGGACGCGACAAATTGCGAGATAGAGCCGCCTGATTGTGACATTCCTGGTCCCCCTGTACTTTCAGTTGTCGAAGTTGTCAGAGTCTAGCGCAAAGTGACAGAGACCAGAAGAGCGGCAAAGCGAGCAAGTGTTCGTCGGTCGAGCCCTGGCCTTTGCTTCCTGGGGTCTTTGCGGTTAGGTTAATGGAGTGAGATTCACCAACAAGAACGTGCTGATTACCGGCGCTGCCCAGGGGATCGGGAGAGCCATTGCTCAACAGTTTGCAACCGAAGGAGCGAGGGTTGCACTGCACTACCGCGAGAGCAAGGGTCAAGCTGAAAGGACTGTCGCATCATTGGATGGCGGCCCGCACCTGCTCTGGCAGGCGGACATCGCGAATGCGGATGAAGTCGAGGAACTCGTTGATGGAGTGCGGGGCGAGATGGGGCGAATAGATGTCCTCGTCAACAATGTCGCAGTTTTCGAAGATCATCCCATCACCCAGGTCAGCTACCAGGAATGGCAGGCAGCCTGGCGAACGACGCTTGACGCGAACCTTCTTGGCACGGCCAATGTGACCTTCTGTGTGGCACGGGGGATGATCGAGGACGGAGGAGGTCGAATCGTCAACATCTCATCGCGAGGGGCCTTTCGCGGCGAGCCCGATGCCCCGGCATATGGCGCGAGTAAGGCTGGGATGAACGCGATGAGCCAGTCGCTTGCGCAGGCTCTCGCTCCCCACAACGTTTTCGTTTATGCGGTTGCTCCGGGCTTTGTCGAGACTGAGCGAGTAGCCAATCGGCTTGAGGGGGTTGCGGGCGACGCGATCAGAAATCAGAGCCCACTCCGGCGAGTGGCGCGACCGGATGAAGTGGCACGGACTGTGCTCTTTCTTGCCTCTGAAGGAACAGATTTTCTGACAGGATGCATCGTCGACGTCAACGGCGCATCGTATCTCAGGTCATAGCCCCACGTGGTCACGAGCCGAACTGGGGCTCGGTGTTCCCGGGATTATCCTCCCACTCGACGGCATCGCCGATGGAGATGAGGCCGGTGTCGAGCACTTCACCAAACGCGCCGCCCGACCAGTTCTCAGACATCGCATCCTTCAGTCCCGGCAACGCCTGATTGAGTCTCTCGCATGGCTTGGTTTCGCCTCGAATCCGCAATCGACAAGTGCCGATGCGAAGGACACGATCACGCGCGTCGGCAAGGTCTATCCCCTCAACCAGCAGATTTGCGCGACGCGCGGATGGCGGTAGATCGCTGTCAAAGCGCTCCATCAACTCAGTCCACACCCCGGACTCCATAATGGTCACCTGACGAAGACCGCCCTGATCCGTGTTGTCGGCGATTCCCCGGCCAGCAATCAACTCCGCGGTGTCGGTCGCATCCATCTCACCGCGCCGCACCCGCTTGATCCAAATCGCCTTTAATCTTCCATCGCTCATACGATTCAATAGAGATGGACATTAACAACTATTCGCCCTCATCGCCGATCGCGTCTACAGGGCAGGAAGTCAGGGCCTCGTGACAGAGGTCTTCCTCGCCTTGATT
>JANNRD010000481.1:0-6689 GCA_031401095.1 Acidobacteriota bacterium | reverse complement strand
GCCCGCATCTTCGCGAAAGGTCTTAATTGCGCAATCGGAGTGACCAGCAAACCGTGTCTCGAATGTGATTCGTGCCGTGAAATCACCGCTGGCGGTTCGATTGACGTCCAGGAGATAGACGCCGCCTCGAACACGGGAGTTGACAATGTCCGCGACGTAATCATCAACAGTATCGCCATCGGACCCGCGCGGGATCGATATAAAATCTTCATCATCGACGAAGTTCACATGCTCTCTGTGCAGGCGTTCAATGCGCTTCTCAAGACGCTTGAGGAGCCGCCACCGCACGTCGTCTTCATCATGGCGACGACCGAACTGCACAAGGTCCCCGACACGATTCTGTCACGCTGCCAGCAGTTTGAGTTCAGGCAGATATCCAGTGAGAAGATCTTTCAACGGCTTCGGTTGATCGCAGAAAAAGAGAGCGCGGCCGTCAGTGATACTGCGCTGCGCGAGATCGCGCGCGCGGGTGCTGGCAGCCTTCGCGATGCGCAGTCGGCATTCGATCAGGTGATCGCCTTCAGCGGAGTCGAGATTCGGGATGAGGACGTCTACGCTGCCCTCGGTCTGGTGGGGACGAGTCTTCTTGAAAGGACCACGCAGGCGATCGTTGCACGCGATGGGAAGGCGTTGCTTGATGCGGTCGAGGAACTGGCGTCCAGGGGATTCGACCTGCGCAATTTCTCGCGCGAGTTGATGACGTGGCTGCGTCACTTGCTGGTTATTAAGTCGGGCATCGAGAGTGCAGAGATAATTGGGGTCGCTGATCTCGACGTCGACCGACTGAAATTACTTGCCCGAGGTTTTTCCGAAGAAGACCTGGTGCGGTGCTTTCATCTCCTGGCCGCAGTCGAAAAGGAGATCAAGGATTCCCCGCTTCCTCGCTTTGCGCTCGAGGTGGGGTTGCTCAAGCTGGTTCATCTGCTTCAACTGCGGCCATTGGACGAATTGATCCAACGCCTCGATTCCCTGGAAGCACAGCTCAAAGCTGGAAGCACGGGCCAGGGGGGCGGCGTTCGACCGTCGGCAAAGACAGTCAATCCGGTCGCTCCCCCGATACGAGTCGACAGTACGCCAGCAAGGCCAGTCACTGTGATCGCGCCGAAACGCACGGCCGTTGCTGCTGCCCAACGGCCCGTCATTGCGGAAGAGCCTCCGGACTTTGACGATTTCGATCCGACCAACAATGTCGCAGACGAGATGGATTCTTTGTCACCTCAAGAGGTTCGACATCCGGCGACTGTCGCCGCCCGCAGCGCTGAAATCGAGGCAATCGCTGCAGAGCTTGAGCGCCTCAACCGGGGGCTGCTCGTGACCGCGTTCGACGAAGCGCGCGACGTTCAGTACCGAGACGGACTGTTGAGTGTCACCTTCGGAACTGAGGGGATATTCGCCTCTCGATTCCGTGACAGTCAGGTTCTTTTTCGGGAGCTCGGCGAGCGTCTTTTCAAGCAACCGCTGCGCGTCGAGGTGAGGATTGGGGGGCAAGGGGTTGCCAAGGTCGATCAGGAGAAACAGGCTCGCGAAGACCTCCGGCAACGAGCGCTCAAGAGCCCGGCGGTGAAGCTGTTCATCGAGAGCTTTGACGGTGAGATCGTCGAAGTCAGAGAGGCCCCGGCAAAGCCCGCCTGATACTCGCCTGGCAGTCACCCGGCAGTTCGCCATGCTATGATGCGCTTTCGAAAGTTGTCATGAGAGGAGATCAAAGATGAAACTGCCTGGTGGCATGAACCTGCAGGACATGATGAAGCAGGCGCAGAGGATGCAGGAGGAAATGGCGCGCGAGATGGCCTCGATGCGCGTTGACGCAACCGCGGGTGGTGGCATCGTCAAGGTGGAAATGAACGGCACGAAAGAGGTCCTTTCAATAACCATTGACCCGGAAGTAGCCGGCGATGTCGAGATGCTGCAGGATATGATAGTCGCCGCCGTCAATGAGTGCGGTCGCAAGGTCGATGAGGCCATGCAGAACCGCCTGGGTAGCGCGTTGGGCGGTTTGAAAATCCCGGGACTGATGTAGTTGTCGGACTCCCCTTCGCGGTTATCCCCAACCGAAGCTGGCCGGACTGAAGTTGTAATTGTAACGCTATGCTTGACTATGCAGAGCCGGTGACGAGACTGATCGACGAATTCAAGCGATTACCGGGCATTGGCCACAAATCGGCCCAGAGACTTGCCTTTCATCTTCTGAGGGTGTCGCTTGAGGATGCCGAGCGACTTGCTGAGGCAATTCGGGAAGTAAAGGCAAAGATCATCTTCTGCTCAGTCTGCAATAATCTAACAGACCTCGATCCGTGCCGTTACTGTGCGAGTGCTGCTCGCGATCGCTCGATCATCTGTGTCATCGAGGAGCCGTACAACCTTGTCGCGATCGAGAGAACTCGAGAGTATCGAGGACTCTACCACGTCTTGCACGGTGCGCTTTCTCCGATCCGGGGTATTGGCCCGGAGGAGTTGCGGATCAGGAGTCTGATTGAGCGACTGCGTCCTTTGCCTGATGGCGAGTCGGAGGTCAAGGAAATTATTCTCGCGACCAATCCGAATACAGAAGGCGAGGCGACGGCCAACTATCTTGGCCGGTTGCTCAAGCCGCTCGGGGTCCGTGTGACCCGGATTGCCATGGGCGTGCCGGTTGGGAGCGACCTCGAGTATGCCGATGAGGTGACGATGCACAAGGCGCTCGTCTATCGCCACGAAATCTGATGCTACTGCCGGCTGCGGCCTCCCGACCCCTATGACTGCTAGTGACTTCTCTGTCGATTATCTCGCCTTGCGCGCCGCGAACGACATCATGCGGGAGCGTGGCAAGACCTGGGTTTATGAGGCGCTCAACGGGCTCTGTCTTGAAATCAGTCCGGAGCTGCAGCTCGGTCGCCAGGACTGGCAGTTTGAGGTTGGCCGTTCGGTCATGGTCGGTGAACGCTATGGTGTGCGATATCGGGGGCAGACCTTGATCGTTGAGATCGGTTGGCCACGGGAACCTGCTCACGGCTTTGTTCCCGACCAGGGACTCGCTCGGGGTCGGATCAGTCTCAGCCTGAGCCCGATGCTCAGCGCGAGGTCCGTCGACGAGCTCATCCTGAGGAAGATCGAGGATGGACCGGCCCGCTGGTACACCATCCACAATGGGCGTCCCGGGCCGGAGCTTAGTGCGGACAATCTGCGCGGCCACTTGAAGGCGATGCTTGAACCGTAGGAGAATGCAAAGACTCTGCGGCCCTGCGTTATGCCCGGCCCGCCTCGACTGCCACACCCGCTGACTGTGGCACGGTGAGCCGTGACTACCGGTCAGGTCAATACCGCCTTGCAATTACCGCGCCAGTAGTGCATTATGCCAAGTGGTTACTCCTTCTCTCGCGCATCGACGGTGATGCGCCTCTGCCTCTAAGTATTAGCGGCGGCGTTACGGATAGTTCGAGAGCAGGCTAATTCCAACTTCAGAAGCTGCTCGTTAGGGCATCCGAAAGCAAGCCTTCGCTGCCACCGTTCACCGAAGCCACTTTAATTCGAAGCTTCTCTTAACCCCTCTTTAGAGGAAAGGTACATCTACATGTCTATGAAACTATACGTCGGCAACCTCGCTTTCCAGACTTCAAGCGAGGATCTGCAGCAGCTCTTTGCACAGGCCGGCACAGTCGAATCAGCTTCGGTGGTCGAGGACCGGGACACCGGTCGCTCACGTGGCTTCGGGTTTGTTGAAATGGCTTCGAAGGAAGAAGGTGCGGCGGCAATCGCTCAGTTCAACGGCAAGGAAGTCAATGGTCGCAGCTTGACCGTTAACGAAGCGAAGCCTCGCGAGAATCGTGGCGGCGGCTTCGGTGGTGGTGGTGGTGGTGGCCGGAGCGGTGGCGGTGGCGGCGGCGGACGCGGCGGCTTCGGCGGCGGCGGCGGCGGCGGACGTTCACGCTACTAGGTTTCCTCCCGCCCAGGCGGAGAACCTGTTATTAGCTTTAGAAGGCACCCCCGGCAGGACCTGTTCGTAGCCGGGGGTGCGTCATTAACAGAGCGCGCTTTGATCGTGAAGAGATAGTTGCGCCAGAAGGATATGAATGAGTTTCTCGAAGTTGGGACTTCAACCCGTGCTTGTGCAGGGTTGTCAGTCCCTTGGATATACTGAACCAACGCCAATACAATTGCAGGCTATTCCGGTTGTCCTCAGTGGCGCCGATTTGATCGGATGTGCTGAGACCGGAACTGGAAAGACAGCAGCCTTTCTGCTGCCATTGATTCAAAAGATTTCCTTGACGCCGCGCGCCGGTGTCCGTGCTTTGATCATCGCACCGACCCGCGAGCTGGCAGCACAGATCGCATTTAACCTCAACGAGCTTGACCCGGAGAAGAAAGTCCGCTCTGCGATCCTCGTCGGCGGGGCGAGTATTAACCGGCAATTCGACAGCTTGCGGCGCGCGGCGTCGGTCGTGATTGCGACCCCCGGTCGCCTGCTTGACCATCTTGACCGGGGCTCCATCGACCTCTCGCAGGTTGAAGTTCTTGTTCTGGATGAAGCAGATCGGATGCTTGACATGGGGTTTTGGCCGGCGATTCGCCAGGTACTTGCCAAGCTGCCGGTCAAGAGACAGACCCTGCTCTTCTCGGCAACGATGTCGCCCGCGATTGAGGAAATCGCGCGCTCGACCATGCGCGCGCCAAAGCTCATCGAAGCAAGTCCACGCGGACAGGCCGCGATTACGGTCGAACAGACTGCGTACCCGGTCTCGCGGGAATCAAAGACTGCACTGCTTGTCCACCTCCTCGAACGCGAGGAATATTCGCGCGTCCTTGTCTTCACGCGGACGAGGCGCGGAGCTGAACGTCTGTCGCACATCCTCGAGTCGAAAGAACTACGTGTCAACAGGATTCACGCCGATCGGACACAGCCGCAGCGCGACGCTGCTCTGCGCGGATTCAAGGATGGCCGCCACTGCGTCCTCGTTGCAACCGATATTGCCGCGCGTGGGATTGATGTCGAATCAATCTCACACGTCATCAATTATGACGTTCCAGCAGCGCCAGAAGACTACGTTCATCGGATTGGCCGAACCGGACGTGCCGGGAATGCTGGTCAGGCGATTACGCTCGTGACTCCGGTCGAGGAGTTATCGATGCGTGCGATCGAACGCCTGACGGGACAGACCATCGAGCGAGTCATCTTGCCGGACTTCGGTGGACACGTCTCCTTTGGTTCTTCTGCGCGGCCAGCCAGACCATTGAACACACGAGCCAGTGTCGGGCTGCGCTCATTTCGCCCGCGCCGGGCTAGCCGATAGTTGTCCTGTCGCGCGTCTAGCCAGGGTGGGCCGATCAACGTGGGGGCCAATCATGAAGACTGCAGGAAGAAAAGAGAGTGTCACGGAGAAGCACCAGTACGCCGTCGGCGATCGCGTCGAGAAGCTGTGTGCGGTCTGTGGCGAGGAACGAGGACACGTCGTCGCGATGCTCAACATCCGCGGGCACGTCTCTCGTGTCAGTTGTCCTCAGTGCGGGACGCGGAGCACCTTTAAGAGCAGCAAACCTCTCACCGGAGGACGCTCAATGTCGAGGGAGAGCGCAAGCTACGATTCGACGCGGACGTACCGCAAGGGCCAGACGCTCATGCATCCAACCTTCGGTCTTGGTGAGGTAACGGCGGTCATCGAATCTCAGAAGATAGATGTGCTCTTCTCGGATCGAATCCGCCGACTGATACACGCGCGAGCTCAGGCCTGAGGAGCGTCCTCCGGCGTTCTCTGGCCTGTTCGAGCCAGCCAACTCTGCTCACATCACTACCGTCCGGGGGAGACCGCAACGGCCTCCCGCTGGACCCCGGTGGGACCACAGACGAGGCAACGACACGAGATCTGACCACAACGAATCGCGATCCGGAGGGAAGTAGGCCCAATGACGTTGTGTGAGTTTTGTATACTACAGGTGAGCGATGGTCGCTGCGCCAATGGAAGAGCGATACCAAAGAAGATGAGATGTGTCGACTTTACTCCCACAATTGAGCGCTTTTGCGCATCGCCGACGGACTATTCCGGCCAGGACCAGCTGAGACAGATGGCACTCTTTTTTGGTCTGTCGGGAAAAGAGTTGAAACGGGTGCTTGCGCTTGGCGAGGCTGTGTCCGCTTCTCGCCGGAGCGACGTGCTCAGCCGCGAATCCCAGCCGTAATCACACGACCGCTCGGCCCCCCGGATTCGCTTCAGCGGAAACCAGTCAGGCACCAAAAGGAGAATCGAAGAATGAAGGAAGATATGATCGAGCTGGAAGGCAAGATCGTCGAAAAACTCCCCAACGCGACTTTTATTGTTGGGGTGACACTCTCGCAAAGAAGCCATCAACTGACGGCTCATCTCTCCGGCAAGATGCGTAAGAACTTCATCCGCATTCTGCCGGGCGATCGCGTGACGGTCGAACTTTCACCTTACGATTTGAAGCGCGGCCGCATCGTTTATCGCCAGAAATGAGTTGGTTGATTGGCTGGATCGGATAGCTCACGCAAGGGCGGAGCAATCGGCATCGGCGGTTCATGTCAGGGACGCAATCGCGTGGTCTCGGCTGTCATGGAATTTGAATAGTTGATCGAGTTGTGTGATTTTGAAGACGCGGGCCAATTCCGGGCGGATTCGAGCCAGACAAATCGTCGCCTTCTCCTTATCGGCCTTTTTGCGGAGCGTGAGCAGGACACCCAATGCCTGCGACGACAGAAA
>JANNRD010000480.1:0-5111 GCA_031401095.1 Acidobacteriota bacterium | reverse complement strand
CGCGTGCCAGCCGTCGAGGCACTCGCCGCAGACACCGCTCTTCCTGTCCGGGTTTGCACTCGCGAGATTTGAACCGCACGGGCAGTCCGCCGCCAATGCGCATGAATCACACCCGCCTGTGATGCAACACGCGTAGCGGCCCTCTCCCGCGAGGGTCCGCTTGGCCGTGTTCATCGCCTCCCGGGCAAGTACCAATTCCTCGAGGCGTCTTAGCTCATCGTCAACTGGCCGTGAGGGGCTCGGTCGGAGAGTCACTGACTCCCTGGCAACGCCCTTGATCGACCCGAGCCCCGCCTGCCAACCTTCCAGGCACTCGCCGCACGAGCCGCGACCCGCGGCGACGCTGGCAGCGCATCCGCATTGACCTCCATGTCGGGCGCACATGTCGCAGGAGGGTTTGATGCAACAAGTGTACTTGCCTGCCGCCGCGAGCTTCGCCTTGGCGGCATCCATCTTCTCGCGCGCAGTCTTGATCGCGGCTGCGGCCTTTGTTGGTTTCGGATTGCGTCGCTTTGGGTCGTGCGCAAACGTCACGAGCCGTACCAGGGCCAGCGTCGCGGCGATCCAAACCAGGACTCGCAGGAGCGCGCCTGGTTTACTGTGTCTACTTTGCCTGCTGGCCAGCATCCTTCACCTCGACGATGAACTCCGCCACATTGACCTTGTCTTCGCGCTTGAATTCGATCCAGAGGTGATAGAGACCTGGTTTTGGCGGTCGAACAAGAAAGGTCAGATCGCCTTGCTTGCCGTTTTCCGGGTCTCTCTCGTCGGGATGCGAGTGAACAAAAGTCTGGGCGTCTTCGTGGATGAGGATCATGTGCCCCATTGCACCGAGATAGGGCTGCAGATCGAGTACCGCGCTCGAATTGGCTTCGTTCTGAAGGATAATGCCAAAGGGAAGAGTCCTGCGCGGTTGCAGCCCGTTCGGACTCTTGAGAGTGACGACAACACCGCCGGCTCGTTGAGCAGGGGTTCTGACCGTCGTTGAACCGGGTGAGGCCGCGGGCGGCTTTCCTTCGACGCTCAGTGAGGCCAGCAGAACCTGGCCGCCCGCACCCTTGGGTGCGGTATCAAAAAAGAGCTGGTAGTCTCCGGCAGTGGGAAAGACAAAGCGGTCGAGGATGAAGCTGCCATCCGACTGCATCTCCGGATGCTGATGACTGAAATACGAAAGGTCGCGGCGAACGATGATGAGATGCAACTGGCGCTCGTGAATCGTATCGAAGGCGCGAATCTGCACGAGCTGTCGTTTCCCGGTCGGCCGGCCCGTGCCATCCCGCGACTCGAGATTCGAAAGAATCAAGATTCTCAGCTTTGCCGGCTCGCCAGCCTTTACCTTCCCGGGCTCGGTCTTGAGCTGAACCTGGTACGGCTTTGGACGAGACCCTCGAGTGATCCGTTCGTCGCCCACTTTGAGCCGGAACTCGACGCTAAAGGGCTCATCCCTTGGAGGCGCGATCCGCAGTGTGAGCAGGAACTCACCTCCATGAGCGAAGGTTGGGTGTAGCCCGTAATCGCCAGGGATTCCTTCAGGATGAGGAATCTCCTCGACCCTCGCCATTGACCGCATACTCGACATGGAAATAGTTGAGAGGACCGAAGCTCGGATGACGGCGGCCGGTCCAAGAACTGGATCGTCACGGCTTGTGTCGACAAGCCGGAACTCAATCTGTTGCTCCTCTCCCGCCGCGAGACCGTCCTCCGGAAGACGTAGCGAGACACGGTACTTCCCGGTCTGCTGGCTCGGGCCAGCTACCATCGTCGCTTCCTGCGCCCGGGCCATCGCAGTCGAAACGACGACGAACAAGAAGGCCAGCTTGAAGACTCCTGGGAACGAATGCATGTTTCTCCCGGATTGAAAACGAAACCGCCACAGGGCAGAAGAGAAGCACACTCGCCCCTTCAGCTCATGCTCATTTCTAGACAAGTGGATTGCGGAGAAATGTTGAGTAGTCCGAAGATTCTTGAGACCGCAGCCAAAAGTGAAATCACTGGTCGCGTACCCGTCACAAGGGGGTGTTATTTTTTCCACCCGAGGCGCCCAAGTTCGCGGAAGGTCGTCAGCTTGATACCGAGTTCCTTAATGAGGGCCTGCGTCTCGGGATCCGTGAACGAGAGAAAATCCGCGTGTCGCTGTTGCCACGATCCAGTGATCGCCTTCAGCTCGGGGTCGTCCATTCCAAGATGAACAATGAGCATGCTGACCCCGGGCTTCAGCTTTCTCAGCAGCTCGTGGTAAGCCTTCTTCCTCTCTTCAAACGTTTTGCCGGCAACTCCCGTGACCAGATAGTCGAGCATTGGGAACCCTTCGGATTCCACTTTCTTGAGTATCTCCTCAGAAATCGGGGAGCCGCTAGTCTTCCCATAGGCGATCGATTCCGGGGTTGCGCGCATGACCATGACCGGAATGCGGTATTCCTTGCCAAGCCTGGTATAGACCTCGAAGAAATCCTTGCGCGTATAAAGGGTTCCCATATGCGTGTCGAGATGGGTCGGCTTGATCCCGAATGCGATTGCGCGATCGATCTGTGCGCGCAACTCGGTTTCGATCTCCTGGGGAGTGGCCTTTTCGGCGGTCTGCCTCTCCGAGCGCCACATGTAACCCTCTTCGTCAATCAAGCCACGCACTTTGTCCGGTGGAGCGACGGGGCGCCAGCGGAAGTATTTCCACTCGCTGGTCAAAGTCAGATGGAGACCGAGGTCGAGCTCCGGATGCTCGCGAGCATGAGCCGCGATCTCCGGAAACCAGGGGCACGGCACCATGATGCTCCCAGACGAGATTGCGCCGCGCTTGAAGGCTTCAATCGTCGCGACATTGACTGAATGTGACATCCCGATGTCGTCGGCATGCACGATCAGAAGCTTGTCATTCGGCCCATGACCAAGCTGCACTGCGCTGTTTTGTCCAGACACTACTGAGACCATTGAGCCCACCAGGAATATGACCAGCCATCCACTTCGATGACCTTGTCTCTCAAAGATTTCCACTTCTGAATTCCTCCGCGATGTAGTCTGAAGCGCGAGCGGTGATTGCCATCATTGTCAGGGTCGGGTTCTGACAACCGATCGAGGTGAATGCCGCGCCATCGGTGACAAAGACATTCTTGACATCCCACGTCTGATTCCATTTGTTGAGAACCGATGTCTTTGGATCGGCGCCCATCCGGGCTGTGCCGACTTCGTGAATGCAGAACCCCGGCGGCGCCGCCTGAGCGCTCGTCGAGAGAGTCTCAAAACCCGCGACATCGGCCATCTCGCGAATCGTCTCGAGGGCATCGATCGCCATCGCTCGTTCATTGTCTCCATGCGAGCAGTCGATATGAAGCACCGGGACTCCCCAGGCATCCACCTTGTGCGGATCAATCGTCGCCTTGTTCTCAAAGCGAGGCAACATCTCGCACCACGCGCCCAGGCCCCAGCCAACTTCGCGCGGATTCTCGCGCACCATCTTCTTGAAATCCGCGCCGAAACCGCGCATCTGACTCGCAGAGCCGTAACCCATGTTGAGCTTCGAGCTACCCTGCATCCCGTAACCGCGGATAAATTTTGCTTGTTTGTCCGAGATGTTGCGAAAACGCGGGATGTAGATGCCATTCGCCCGGCCATCAGAGTAATCGTACTCGCTGCCCTGGAGGATCGGGACGGTTCCGGAGGCGCTGATCTGGTACAGGTGGTCCATGAGATAGTGACCCAGCGCGCCGGAACTGTTGCCGAGTCCATCTGGATGATGACGTGACTTCGAATTGAGTAGAATCCGCGTCGATTCGAGCGTTGATGCGCAGAGGACGATCACCTTGCCGAAGACGACCGAGTCGCGCTTCGTCAGCTGGTTGACGACACGCACGCCCTTCGCTTTGCCCGTGTTGGGATCCAGAATGATCTCGCGCACGACCGAGTTCGGACGAAGAGTCATCCGCCCGGTCTTTGCTGCCGATGGCAGCGTTGAACCAGGGCTGCTGAAATATGAATGAGTCGAGCATCCGCGGTCGCAGTGGCCGCAGTAGTGACACGCCGCGCGGCCCTCATGCGGTTTCGTAAGAATCGCTGCTCGGCCGATGATCACTTTCCGGCCTGCAAACTTGCGTTCGACAGCGTTCTTCAACAAGTGCTCTCCACAAGTCATCGCCATCGGTGGGAGGAATTTGCTGTCCGGTAGTTGTGGAAGATTCTCGAAAGAACCGCTAATGCCAACGAAATCCTCGACGAGATCATAGTACGGTTCGAGATCGCGATAGCTGATCGGCCAGTCTTCCCCAAAGCCATCCCTGCTTGCAGCCTTGAAGTCGTAGTCCGAGAGTCGATAGGACTGTCGTCCCCAGGTGACGGAGCGACCGCCGACGTGTCGGCCCCGAATCCACCAAAACGGCTTTTGATCCGGTGTCGTATAGGGGTTGTCGATGTCATCGACGAAGAACTGGTTGCCGTACTCGTTGGACGCGTAGCAGCGAGACTGGATTGGCTGGCGCTTGGCGTAGACGGATCCTGGCGCGACACCGCGGTACTTGAGCTCATACGGAAAGGTGTGTTCGCGAAAGTCTTTGGCCGGATCAAGGTTTCTTCCCGCCTCGAGAACGAGAACGCGCAGGCCTTTCTCGGTGAGGACCTTGGCCGCCCAGCCACCAGTCGCACCAGATCCAACAACAATTGCATCGAAGACGGTTTGTCTTTGCATGGGTACCTTTGCCCGAACAGGTGTCAGAGTGACGGTAGCGCAATTTTGCAAATTACGCTACCGGGAGCTGTTTTGAGCGGCGCGATTTGGTAAATCGCGCGCATTGCGAGGGGCCTTCTGCGATCGAGGTCGGTACTTGCCAGGCAGCACGATTTGGCAAATCGCGCGCATGGCGAGGAGGTCTGCTGCGATCCAAGTCGGCACCTGCCGGCAACGCGATTTACCAAATCGCGCTACCCGGAGGCGCGTGAGTAAGGCGATTTGGTAAATCGCGCGCATTGCGAGGGGCCTTCTGCGATCGAGGTCGGCACCTGCCAGGCAGCGCGAGTTACCAAATCGCGCTACCCGGAGGCGCTTGAGTACGGCGATTTGGTAAATCGCGCGCATTGCGAGGGGCCTTCTGCGATCGAGGTCGGTACTTGCCAGGCAGCGCGATTTG
>JANNRD010000479.1:0-11565 GCA_031401095.1 Acidobacteriota bacterium | reverse complement strand
GCATCGCGCGCATTGACGCAGAGATTCATGAGGACTTGATGCAATTGCGTGGAATCACCAAGCACGCTCCAGGCACCGGCCGGCCTTGAGAACTGTATCTTGATGTTCTTAGGCAAAGTATCGGTGAGGATCTTGACGATCTCTTCGATCAGAGTTGAGGGCCGGAGCGGTGCGTAGTCGCCTTCGACTCCGCGGGCAAATGACAGCACTTGCTTGACCATTTCGCTCCCTCGGACCGCGTTGGTGTGCAGGATATTGAGCAGCCGCTGGCTGCTTTCGTCCGTGAATCGCATCTTCAAGAGCTCGACAGCGGTGAGGATCGGAGAGAGCACATTGTTGAGGTCGTGGGCAATGCCTCCAGCGAGTGTGCCGATACTCTCCATTCGCTGTGCGCGTAGAAACTGGGCCTCGAGGCGCTTCTTCTCGGTGACGTCGCGGATGATGACGGTATACAGCTTTTGTCCCTCTGCATCCACCTGGGAGATCGAAGCCTCGAGTGGGAATTCTTCGCCACTCGTGCGCAGGCCGACCAGTTGTCGCAGTTTGCCCATGGCTCGCTGCGTGACGTGTGTGCTGCCGAATTGACGGACATGGTCTCGATGACCGTCACGGAGCCGGCCCGGAATAAATTGATCGAGTGAGTTTCCCAGAGCGTCACCCGCTCGGCAGCGGAACATTTTTTCGGCAGCAGCATTGAAGAGGACAACACACTGGTCTTCATTGACCGTGATGATCGCGTCCATCGCGGAAGTCAGAATCCCAGCCAGCCTCGCTTCACTCAAGCGCAAGGAGGCAGCCATTTGCGAATGTGAGGGAACGGGCGAGTCGCGGGGGGGATGGTCTTGTTGATTCGGAGTCTCTTTGGACATTGTTTTGTGAAGTCTGTCGCCTCGTGAGAGGTTTAACAAGGAGCGCGGCGACTCAGCACTCAAAGACTGTGTCGGTTGATCGCGAAGCCCGGCGCCTGATGGGCCGAACTTCCAGACCAGCCTGGTGCCAGCTCACCAGGTTTCGCCGACCCCGGTTATCTTGTCGACGTGCAGACAGAAGACGATAGTCGGCCCCGTTCTCTCGATCAGTTTCGACTCGACCGGCGTCATCTGCGGCACACGTTTGAAGAGCTCGGCGAGTGTCTGCTCGATCAGATGTTCGTCTCTGATTTCCTCATAGTGCCCGTATGCGAGAACGCTCTGCCAATGGTAGGAGTCGTGTATCTCATCAACCTGCAGACACGCACGACCGTGTGCCCGCAATGCGTCGATCTTTTTACCCGGAAGTGAGTGGATGAAGATGTCCTGTCCGTCGAAATGGTAATGAACCGGCACGACATAGGGCTCTCCATCTGCGATGCAGCCGAGGCGTCCAATCGTCGCCTGGCGCAGAATCCTCGCTGCCTCGGAGGGTCCCAGAATAGCGATTGTCATGAAGCTTCTCCATCGTCTTGTTGCGGCGTGCGGACGATCTCAACCGAGCACGGCGCGTGTGAGGCAACCGCGTGCGACACCGAGCCAAGCAGGAAGCGTTCGAGACCTCCATAGCCGTGAGATCCAAGAACCACCAGATCTGCGTCCCATGTCCTCGCCGCATGGATGATCGTCTCTTCGGGATGACCGGCGATGGCGCCACCTGTCAGGATGAGTGGCGTTGCTCTCTCCGCGTTGCTCACGCGGAGGCGAGTCAACGCCCTTTCGACCGCGGATTCAGCCTGCCCGCGTGCGGAGGCCTCCAGCTGCGAATAGTATCCTTCCGGAAGAGCCCACGGCTCTGGCGTTGGAGCAAAAGGTGGATGAATGGCGGAGAGGATGTAAACCTCCGTGGCGCCGGGCCAGGGGCGACCGGCCACTTCCTCAAGTGCGGCATCTCCACAATCAGAGCCGTCCACCGCCAGGAGGATCCTCAGACCGGTACGAATCTCTGCTTCAGCCTTGCGACGCCGCGCGATGTGAACGGAGCACTTCGAGTGCGCCGTAATCGTTCGTGACACTGATCCAAGCCAGAACCGCTCAAGCGCACTATAGCCGTGCGTCCCGACGATCAGCAGCTGAGCACCCCAACGGTCCGCTTCATCAAGAATGGCTTCCTTGGGATTGCCCTTGAGCACTCTCGTCGTGACCTCTGTCCTGGAGCCAGCGATCTCGCCAAACTGCGCCATCGCTTGTGAGGCATTCGCGATCGAGCGATCGTCGATGATGCGATCCCAGGCCGCAGGTGAGCCGCCCGGCATCGGCACGACCCACGCCGCGGACAGCATTGGAACCTCGGCAACGGACACGATCTTGACGACACTTCCACTTGGCCAGGGTATTGACGCTGCCTCTTTGACCGCAGCATGGCTGCAATCCGACCCGTCAACCGCCAGCATGACCTTCATTCCGTCTCTCATGATGTTGTCGCTGCGAACACCGCAGCGTCCTCCCTGTCAGAACGCTGTGCAAGGGCTGTGCCGCAGGAAAGCGCTGACAGAGCGAGCGTGAGGAGCTTCTCTTGGGGAAAGTTCCAGCGATGTCAGTGGAAAACTTCGCAGCCGGTTGGTGAGCTAGGATGGCTGAGACTCTTCCAGCTTCTTCAGGCGATAGCGCAGTTGATCGCGTGAGATTGACAGCAACTCTGCCGCACGTGTCTGATTCCCTCGACTCCGCTCCATCGCCTGGCGCACCAACGACAACTCCACTTGCTCCAGATTGGCGCCGCCCTCCGGGAGGCGGAACGTCAGAGGAGGAGCAGCAACTACCGCGGGCACAGCGGGTGGCGCATCGGAAGTTGGCGGGTTCGGCCGATCGCCTGCCCCAGTTTTTGTCAGGTCTCGTGGAAGCCAATCAGCTGTGATGAGATCGGAGTCCTCGAGAATCATGACCCGCTCGATAACATTGCGAAGTTCGCGGACATTGCCAGGCCAGGAGTAGCGACGAATCATCTCAGCAACTTCGGCTGTCAAACCTCGAATCCGTTTCCTCAGCCGTTCGTTGAAGTGTCTGATGTAGAAGTCGGCGAGCAACAAGGCGTCATCTCCCCGGTCGCGAAGCGGTGGGAGATCGATCTGGATGACCGACAACCGGTAGTAAAGGTCGAGCCTGAAACGGCCAGTATCGCTTTCGGCCTTGAGGTTCCTGTTCGACGCAGCGATGACACGCACGTTGAGTGCGAGGTCCTTGAGGCCGCCAACCCGGCGAAAGGTCCCTTCCTCGAGGACTCGAAGCAACTTGGCCTGCAAGCTCAGCTCGATCTCTCCGATCTCATCAAGGAAGAGTGTCCCGCCCTGGGCCTGTTCGAAGAGCCCCTCCTTCCGGGCTCGAGCATCGGTAAAGGCCCCCTTCTCATGGCCAAACAGCTCGCTTTCGATCAACGTGCCCGGAATCGCCGCGCAGTTGATGGCGACAAAGGGAAGTTCAGCACGGGTTGAGCCGTAGTGTATGGCCTTCGCGACGATGTCCTTGCCGGTACCGCTCTCGCCCTGGAGCAGGACAGAGGAGACCTCGCTCGCGCCGACCTTCTGGGCAAGGGCGATCATGTCGCGCATCGGGGGCGACTGGCCGATGATCTGATCGAAACCGAAGCGCTGTTCCTGCTGGCGACGCAGTTGACGGACCTCTCGGCGGAGCCTTCCCATCTCGATGCCGTTCCGAATCGTCACCTGGAGCTCGCCCAGTCTGATGGGTTTGCTGATGAAATCGTGAGCGCCTCCGCGCAAGGCGGCGATCGTGTCATCGAGCTGGACATTCCCCGTGATCATGATGACGATCGCCTGTGGCTGGCGCACTTTGTACTCGACAAGGGCGTCAAGTCCCGACCCGTCAGGAAGATGGATGTCCTGCAAGACGGCGGCGGGTTGCTCAGAATCAAAGACTGCCAGCGCCGTCGCGATAGTGCCCGCCTCCAAAGCCTCGTAACCCCATCCGCGCAACGCTTCCATGAGCGTGTAGCGAATGGCTGACTCGTCATCGACCACAAGCACTTTCTCTTTTTGCATACTCAAGTACTGAACGGTGTCTGTCGCGCCTCTGCCCAGCATTATGGTCTAGCTGACTCGCGATGACAAAGCAAGCGCGGACAATCTCCCGCGGCCAAAGGCCAATTCGACTGCGAACTATTCCCCGACTATCCGCCGAGCTTGTGGAAAGAATCACACATGCGGGGCTCCCGACTCAGAAGTGGCGTTTCGAGTCGACACCTTCGATCACTTGGTTGAAGCTGCTCAAGAGAAGCTGAGAGACTCACTCAAGAGGTGCAAATCCCTGTGTGGGTGAGAGTTGAGGGGTCAAGAGCCATTTCGTGACCGCTCAGTCGTGACAATCCTCAGGTACTGCGTACCTCGCCGGAGTGGCTCGTCAACATCTCCGGCACATGCGTTGCAGGTATGCTGTTCAGAGGAGACGTTAGTAGTAATGACATATCCAATTCACGCGGCCGTCACATCCAACGCAATAGCAAGCTGTTCTGTGGCACCCTCCTCGAGGCAGTGTCTTTTTTGTGAGATTTCCGACCAGTCGTGGGGAGCCTTCGACACGATTTCAGTGACCGCATTCTATCCCCGCAGCACCAAGCTCTTCACCGAGGGCGAGAGCCCGAAGGGGGTCTTTATTCTTTGCGGGGGGAGGGCCAAGGTGTTGATCGGCTCAAGCAGCGGGAAGTCGCTCATGCGAGTCGCGGAACGCGGGGAGGTCCTCGGGTTGAGTGCCGCCCTGTCGGGGCATTCATATGAAGGTTCAGCGGAGATGCTCGACGCGGGAGAGGTGACTTTTGTGAGGCGCGAGAGTCTCTTGAACTACCTGCGATCACGGCCCGAAGCGAGCTTTCGCGTGGCTCAACATCTGAGCGATGCTTACGCAGCGGTTCACGAGCAGATGCGCATCCTCGCGCTTTCAGATTCGGCTGCAGAGAGACTGGCACGACTCGTACTCTGCTGGTGCCGAAGCGAAGGCAGACGGACCGATGAGGGCATTCACCTCAAGGTCTCTCTAACTCATGGCGAGATGGCTCAGATGATTGGGTCTTCGCGGGAAACCGTGACGCGACTGTTCAGCGAGTGGCGAGCGAGGGCGATTATTCGCCTTCATGGCTCGAGCCTGCTTGTCCGGGACCAGGCGGCACTCGAATACATCGTCAGCTCTTAGATGGTGATTCTATGACCCCTCGCCAGAATCGGAAGGACAAGAATTGCGCCGACGACCAGAATACTGCCCCGCGCGAGAGGGCAAACAGTAACATGATAATCACGATCATACGCGCAAAGGGTCAAGGCGTAAGCGTTTGGCTTCCGGACGGGACCGCCGGCCAGGGACGCTTCTGGCGCAAGAATGTGATCCTTATCACATCGGGACGTGATCTAGATCATAGCCAAAATCTGTTGGAGCCATTACTGTGGAGGAGTCACTTTAGTGGAGCCTACCTCAAGTAGTTGCTTTACCCTGGAGGTTAGTGTTCTATGGGTAAATGTTCCAATCAGCAAGGCCGCAGGCGGATTTTGACAGTATCGGCAAAACTCAAGGGATGCGCTGCCCAGGCAGTTTGCATTCCGGTCAATAAAGGGCTCGAGCGAAACTCGCTTTTGAACAAGTGAATATTATGCGAATACTTAAGCTGGTTCTCGTTATTCTTTGCTGCGCCACTGCGGCCGCGCCGTTTATCTCGACGAAGCTGGCCGCCCGTGCAGACAGGCAAATGAAATCGCTGCCGACCGTCGATGCCAGTCAATATGTTGGTAGCCAGGCTTGTGCGGATTGCCATAGCAATCAATCGACGCAGTACACGCTGACCGCACATCACAAAACCAATAATGACAAGTATGCCGTCGACAAGCGCGGATGCGAAGCGTGTCATGGCGGCGCTAAGCTCCACGTCGAGTTTTATAGCTCGGCACAGAAGCTCATCAAAGACGGCAAGGATGCGGAAGCCCAGGCGATGTATGCCGACGAATCAAAGGTCAAGGCGGCGTCGCTTCGTGCCTTTAGTGAACTGTCATCGAGCCAGTCATCTGCGATATGCCTGAAGTGCCACGAAGGCACACAGGGTCGGAGTGAAGAACGATTCAACTTCCGTCGGAGCGAACATTCCCGCCACGGCGTTTCGTGTCTCGATTGCCATTCTTCACACTCGCCTAAGCGAACGGAGTTCCTGTTGCGCGGTACCGAGCCCAATATGTGCTATCAGTGTCACGCAGATCAGAAGGCATCCTTCGCCAAGCCATTCCATCATAAAGTGCCTGAAGGCGGCATGAAATGCTCGGATTGCCATAACCAGCACGGCGGCTTCGCGGCAAAACAACTGCGCAATTCACCGACGGGTGACATGCCGTGCCTTAAATGTCACACTGACAAACAAGGCCCGTTTGTCTTTGAGCACGCGCCAGTCAAGACCGAAGGATGCCAGGCTTGCCACACCCCACACGGGTCAACTTACCCCAAGATGTTGAACCGTCCGCAGGTGAGATTCCTCTGTCTCGAGTGTCATTCCAACACGCCCGGCATTCCAGGTGAAGGGACGGGACTTGGCGAAAGCCCCCCACATAATCTGGCTGATCTCCGGTATCAAAATTGCACTCTGTGCCATTACGATATTCACGGCTCAAACAAGCATCGTCAATTCCGCTAGGCGAAAGGAAGAAGGCCATGAAACCCAAGGTTCAGACTATCGTTCATCGGCTCGTCCGCTCCTGCGCGCTAGCCACATCTCTCGCCCTCTTGATGGCAGTAAGCTACGCGCAAAGCAGTGTCGAGAAGAGCGAAACTGCCCAACAGAAACAGAAACAGGAAGACGAGCTGGCTCTCGCGCGAGCGGCAGTCGCGAAACCCAACGAGAAACGGGAAGAACCCGAAACAGGTCGCATCATTGGCGGTTATTCGGTGCAATCTTCGATGGAATTGGGGTATCGCTTCGAGAGCACCCGAGGCTATCGCAACAGTTTTCTCTCGCAAGTAAACGTGCGGGACGGCTTTCGGGTGTTGGAGTACTCGCTCGATTCCCGCGCCGTTGATGGAAGTGGGATGCTCTATGATTCGCTCCGTTCGGACGTAACTAATGCGGGTGGCGATCAGAGTCAGTACTTTTCGCTGCGCATGGATAAGGCGCGGGTCTATCGCTTTGACGCCAACGTCCGGCGGTTTAATTATTTCCGCACGCCTGGGCCAGACTTCGCGAGGGACATTCGCAATTCTGACGTGCGTCAACAGGTCTCTGATTACAACCTTAAGTTGTTTCCCCAACGGGCTGTTCGCTTGAACTTCGGCTATGCTCGGAGTGCGGCTAAAGGTCGCGACAATCCGGACGCCAGTTTCCAACGCGACTTGTTTCAACTGCTGGGGCATCCGCGCTGGCAAGCGAATGATTATCGGACAGGAATCGACGCGACCTGGCGCAAGTGGAACTTCAATCTGTCGGGGCTCTATCGCACCTTCAAGAATGATCCCGATATTCTATCGAAACCATTTGTAGACCCCGGCCTCAATACGACCGACTTTGCAACGCTCTCCTTCCTGGAACGCGACATTCCACTTCGGTCCCATTCCGGAGTGGTCAGCGGCAGCGTGCAGGGCTCGATCGGCGAGCGATTTCACGTCGTGGTGCGCGGGCTGCACGATGATGAATTGATGAGAGGGCGCTGGCTCGAACAGTCCTCCGGCACAGGCTTGACGGCTAATGTCAAGATACTCTCCGCCTTCTTTAACGCTGACAGCGTGACCAAACGCCCAAGCAGCACGTTGGACGCGGCAGCCACGTTTGATTTGAGCAAGAATTTCAGCCTCAACGATACCTTCCGCTATACGTCCTTTAAGATTCAGGGTGATATGCGGACGGCCTCGACGACCCTCCAGCAAACTGGAACGGCAACTCCGACGACCTCGGTATCCAGAACGTTTGGGGACCGCTTGACGGGACTAACTTCGTATTCAAACATTGCTGACCTGGGCATGAACTTTGGCAGGAAATTCAGTGCCAATTTAGGCTGGCGTGCGATGCACCGGGAGGTCGACTTGATCGGCACTGTGACGAGCGCGAGCAGCCCGCTCTTCACTCCTGGTGTCGTTTTGAAGGACGAGGTAGAAAGCGTCGCCACGAATGCTTTTGTTGGCGGAGTGCGTGTCCGCCCGTCGAACCGGACAAGCTTTATGTTCGATGTCGAACACGGCACGGCCAACAATGCTTTCGTCCGAATCAACCCGCTTGATTTCACCCGGGTCCGGCTTCGCGCACAGATTCAGGCAACCGACACACTGTCATTCGACGGTGCCTTTACTTCCGTAGACCGGACTAATCCAACGCCGCAGGTACAAAACGAAAGCGATACAAGGAGCTATACCGCTGCCGTGAACTGGGAGCCTAATTCGCGTCTCTGGATCAATGCGGGGTACGACTACCACGATCTGTATACGACAGCGAACCTGCGCTACTCGCTGGCCGGTGTCCTCACCACAGGCAAGCTCCTGGCTTACGGGCGGATAAGTTCCTTCTTTATGAATACCCGCTTCAGTTTGACGAAGCGTTTGGACGCGCTCCTGGTCTATTATTACATCAAGGATCTGGGCGCACCCTCCGTCAGCGCTGGCACCAGTGACACCATTCTCGCGTTGCCGCTCAGAAGGCATAACCCGGAAGCGCGTTTGGCCTATCGCTTTAATAATCATGTGACAGGCAATGTCAGCTATCGGCATTACAGCTATAATGAGTTCAACTCCGGGGTCATGGACTACTGGTCCAACATTCTGACACTGAGTGCTCGTTTTACTTTTTGACACCGCGAAGCGAAGGGAAAGCGGATTCAATGAATCTCTCAACTCGAACCATCAAGACGATCGCAGTTGGGTCTTTGACGGCGGCCGCATTGGCGGTCGCTCTCTCGGTTCCCCAGGTATCACCAGCGGCAACCCCGCTTGCGGATGATGCGGCTACAACATTCAAAAGCAAGTGTGCTTCCTGTCACGGCCTGGATGGCAGCGGCAACACCGTTGTCGGGAAGAAACTCGAAGTCCGCGATTTGCGATCAGCAGAAGTGAAGAAAACAAGTGATGCGCAAATGAACACGATGATCACCAAAGGCAAAGGGAAGATGCCTGCTGCCAAGGGTCTCAATGCTGAGCAGATCAAGGAGATCGTCGCTTACGTCCGCAGTCTGAAATGAAAGGTGCTTCGTCCGGGATTCGAGTGGATGCCAATTGTACTGTTGCCGATCGAAGGAGCCGTCGCGGGCAGGGACAGCCAAGCCCGCGACGGCTCCCTCGGTTACATCGGCATCACTATCGGGCGCCGGCACTGGCCAGACTTCAGTGCGCCAGACTTCAGTGAGATTGATGCATCGCCTTCCGCGACCCTCTGATCTATGGTCCGTCCACATCCTGGTTCTTGGCTTCGATTTGTCTGACCTTGAGGTAAATGAGCGAGGCCAGGAAGAGAATGAAGACGAGCGATACCGCCAACCCTTTGCGCCTGAACCCGACTTCGGATAACGCATTTACCCCCGCATTGTGGCTCTTCCGAGCGATTGCGAGGCCGGGCGCTGCGACTTTTTCAACCTCTTCATTTGAGACCGCGTGAATCAACACCCGCACGTTGGTCAGACTGTCCTTTGCGTCGCTGAGCTCGAACTTGGCACGACTGACCTCCATCCCCGCTCTTTCGGCGCGCGACAGAATGTCCATCGCGTCCTTATTGGCGCCAGCCAATTGATCTATCGTGGCCCGCAGACGCGCGGCGGTCTGGTGACCGTTATCGCCCTCGACGTGGCAGGCGACGCAGGTCGACTTCGGCCCTGTGCCTATCATCTCGTCGTGGGGCTGGAGTATCTCGTGGTTGCTATGGCATTGAATACACTCGCCCACTTGCATCGCGTCGAAGACCGTCTTGTGGGGACTGGCCTGGAAAAGAGATGCCTGACGGACGTGACACTGGCCACAGATATTTGCGACCGAACTCACCCCGGGCGGCGTCGCGCCGTGGTTTCCGTGGCATGTGTTACACGTCGGCGCAGACTTGTCCTGGCGTTCGTAAAGCGCCTTTGCGTGCACGCTCTTGCGGTATTTCTCGAGCTGGTCGGTTGGGATCTTATAGCCCTTCATGTAGTCGGCATTCGCGTGGCAGGCAGCGCAGGTGTTGGCCACGTTGCTTGGGAAGACCGCGGCTTGTGGATCATCGATCGCCCTCACACCGTGATGACCGTGACAGCTTATGCAGGTGGCAACGTTCTTGTCGCCCCCCCTTAGGAGTTTGCCGTGCACGCTCGTGAAGTACTCACGTTCCTGATCAACGCGCAACGAAGGATTGAACGTCTTGATAAACTCAGCATTGCTATGGCATTTCCCGCAGAAGGCAGGCACGTTACCCGGTTTCGGCTTGGCGACAAAGCCTTTTCGAGGATCCATTGCACGTCCAGGATCATCCTGGGTCGCATCACCGCCGTGGCAGCTGGCGCAGGAGAGGCCGCGGGCTTTGTGGACGTCATCCTTCATGAGGGCAACCGGCTGAGCCAGATCTCCCTCCATCTGCGAATGGCATTCGACACACGAGTCCTTCTTTTGCGCAGTCACCGTCCCCGGCATTGGTGCAGCGCCCAGCAGCAGCGCTCCCGCTACCGCAGTCATTGCGGCAAAGAAAAGCTTTTGGAGTCTGATACGGTACATACTTGCCACGGGGTTCTTCATGACCGGCCCTCCCTTAATCCAGATAGCCGTAAATGGTCATCGCCACGATAAAGAGAACCACCAGTACACCAGCGATGGTGAAGCCTGGATTGCTTTTGCCTTGCGGCGAAGGTCTATCGAGAAACGGTACGATCAGTATCAACAGGCCACCGAGGCCGAAGGCCAAAATACCGATTACCTCTCCGTCGAACACCCAGATCTTCGCCGGAATCAGCTTCAGCGTCTGGAACATGAAGAGGAAGTACCATTCCGGCCTGATGCCTGCTGGCGCCGACGAAAACGGATCGGCCTTTTCACCCAACTCCCACGGGAAGATCGCCGCCAACGCCGCCAGCACACCAATCGCGAGAACCCAGCCGATGAGATCACGAAGAAGAAAATTCGGAACGAATTTCATCGTCTTGAGCGATTTGCCCTGTAAGCTCAAAGGCACACTCATTCCGTGTTTTTGCACCAGCAAGACGTGGACAAGCAGCAAAACGGCCGTCAGTGCGGGGAGCACCGCAATGTGAAAGCCATAGAATCGGGTCAGTGTTGCACCGGTCACATCGTCACCCCCCCGCAGAAAACGGAGGAGGAAGTGACCAATCACCGGCACGACACCAGCGATGTCTGTGCCGACTTTGGTGGCAAAGTAGGCCAGTTTGTTCCAGGGCAGCAGATAGCCACTGAAGCCGAAGCCGAGCATGAGGAATAAGAGCAGTGCCCCGGTGACCCAGGTCGCCTCGCGCGGCGCGCGGTAGGCTTTCAGGAAGAAGACGCTGAACATGTGAATAAAAAGCGTGGCGATGAGCAGGTTGGCCGACCAACTGTGAATCGAGCGGATGAGCCAGCCAAACTGCACCTCGGTGACAATGAACTGCACACTCTCGAAGGCAGTTTCCGCACTCGGTCGATAGTAAAGCAGCAGCAAGATGCCGGTGAACACCTGCACCGT
>JANNRD010000478.1:0-11594 GCA_031401095.1 Acidobacteriota bacterium | reverse complement strand
CTCCAGTTCGCGCGCCACGAGTGGCGAGACGAAGGCTGAGTAATGACTCATTTCGTGCTCCCACCAGCGCATCGTCAAATCTCGACGAAACGACTCGCCCCGATCAAGATAGGCGCCAACAACCGAAGTCTCGAGATAAATACTAACCATGACGCAAGCACCGGAAAATACTATTTCTCAGCCGCGATCGTAATCGCGTCGGTCTGTGGGGTCAGTCGCAGCCTGAAGCGTCGCAGATCGAACTGGACCAGGAAATGAGCGAGGTAATCGCCACCGATAATTCCATGCTGCTCGAAGCCAGATGTTTCATTGACTGGCTCGAGATCCAGAATCAGAGCGCGGGAATTGCTCTTGCGCAGCCCGCTGACAGTCAGCGTCGCCAACTGAAGGGCTTCGGCGCCATCTTCGATTCCCGCGGCGCCGATGACACGATACCTCTCACCCTTGAGCTTCAACGAGTCAAGTTCAAAACGTTTGACGGCGGCTTTCGAGATGACCGTCACGGTCGCCCCGGTATCAAGGATGAAATTGAGCGGGCGACTCAAGCCTTGAAGGCGAGTCTCAGCGCTCGCCAACCCGCCGCTCGTGCTCCTCAGCGCAATCTCAATCTCGCCCGGCGCGCCAGTCGGTGGCACGGCAATCGGCGCAATTTGGGTCATCGGCGCGCGCTCCAGCCCAACCGGTCCTCTTCCCTCAGCGACCGTCGCATCACCTCGCAGTGGAGTGCGATCGAGCTTGAGGACGCGGTTCTGGTAGTCGATCGAGATCAAATAGCTGGCCAGGACAGAGAGCCCGATATAGCCATCGGCTCGCTCATTCTCGGGAACTTCGGGCGCTGAATGCACTGTCCGAATGTAGACGGGGACGGTCTCGACCTTCGCCGTCCCGATCTCAATCGAGTCAAGCAGGCCGTACGAGATCGGGAAGGATCCACTTCCACCAACCGCCCGGGCCATCCCACCGCGCGCGACGACCCTCAACCCCAGTCGCCGCGCCGCCTGATCCGAAATCACCGACAGGCTTGCCCCGGTGTCGATGACAAATCTAAACGGCCCCTTACCGTTGATCATGACTTTGACAAACGGGCGATTCTGGATCAGCTCGAATGAAGTTGACGAAACTACCTGACCTCCCGCGCGATGAATGCGGGTTGCGCCGAGGTACCGGTAAAAGTCTATCAAGCCACGAATTCGCGCTCGTCGTTCAGCGTCGGTCTTCGGGGCAACATCGAGATACCGCTGATAGGCATCCGCGGCCTCGTTGTACCGCTCGAGGCGCGAACAGGTGCGCGCCAGCGAAATATAGTAGTCGGGTTCGTTCGGGTCCAACTGGATGGCGCGCTGCAAGCCTTCATACGCATTCTGGGCGTAGTTCTCGAAGTAGGCGATTTCGGAGAGCCCTGCCCACGCAAGTGCGTCCTTCTGATCAAACTTGAGAGCGGTGTAGAAGGACTCAATCGAGTTGCGAAACTCTCCCGACCGGAGCATTGCAGTTCCCATGAGCGAATGGGCCCGTCCATTGAGCGGCTCCAGCGAAACAACACGCGCAGCCTCTTCAAAGGCGGCTTGCAACTGAGAGCGTTTGATCAAAGCAAAGCTCAGACCTAGTCGAGCTCGACTATCTGCCTGGTCCTTCTCGAGCAGAGTGCGGTAGAGGGTTTCAGCTTCTTCATAATTCCCCTGTCGCAATGCGCGCTCGCCGCGCTTGGACCCCGTCCCGCGCGATTGTGCGGGCGTCAGCGTCAGAGTCGTCGCCGTCAGCAAGGTTGCGAGAACGGCCAGTCTGAGAAAGTACTTCATGATCTCGCCTCTACTTCAGAATCTCCCCTGTCTTATTCGACCAAAGCAGCAGGTCCAGTTCGTCAAGGTCGATTCCGATTTGGTTGGCAAATTCTCGCATACGCTCTTCAATGGCGAGGTACCTTTTTTTTGTCGTCGGCGGCTTGGGTGAGTCGATGACAGCAAAGTCCACCAGCGTTCGCAGGATGTGCTTGTCGAGAATCGCATAGCCATTGAATCCAACGTTCCTCAGAAAGTGGCTCGCTTCTTTATAGCCAATGCCTTTGATGCCGGGGTTTGCCGCAAGAAAATCTCGTCGTCCCTCCGAGTCATCATCAAAACGCGCCAGACGATCCCACAGCCTCATACCACACTCGCGCTCAAGATAGCTGCGCGTATGGACTATATAGCCTGAACGGGCGCGAGGGTAGCGGTGGGCTCCGAGCAGAACTCTTGTCAAGCGTCGATGCGTTCCGGAAAAGAGGTGTGGGCGCACACGTTCAACCGACTTGAGACCCATGCGCGCGCTCGCACCTGCGGTGAAGATACAATAGACCAACTCCTCAAAGATCCTCTTGTCGTCCGGATTCAGACGGAGAGCGGCAAACTCCTCCAGCCGCGCACGGATTGCGGCTCGCTTCTCTTGATAACCATGGTGCAATGCTTCAATCACTGTTTGAAAATTGTAGGAGTCTCCTGGAATGGGTGTCAAACCTTGCGCGACCAGACCGTCGCGAACGCTTCAACCCAGAGCGGCAACCGTGGTCGCTGATTTGACCAGCACCCGCGGCAACCGTAGAATCGCACTTCGCAATCTTCACGAGACAAGGAAACATCATGAGTCGCAGAAAAGGAAAGGCCGTCAGTCGCCGCTCATTCCTCGCAACCGCCGGGCAGACTGGCGCAGTTGCAGGTCTCAGCACACTCCTGCCGGGCCCTCTTGGAAACGTACTGGCGCAGACACCCGCCACGATCAGAGGTAAGGAGCGACTAATTGTCCGCTCACTCCGCCCTGAAGATCTCGAGACGCCGGTCGGACTGTTCGACTCTTTCATCACGCCGAACGATCTCTTTTATGTGCGTCATCACCTTTACGCACCGAGAGTGGACGCCGGCGCCTGGAAGCTCCAGGTTGAGGGTGAGGTCGAGCGTCCGCTGACTCTGACACTCGATGAACTCAAGAGATTTCCGCGCGCGACGGTGACGGTGACGCTTGAATGCGCTGGCAACGGCCGCGCCTTCTTTGACCCCCCCGTCGCCGGCATCCAATGGGAGAAGGGCGCTGTCGGAACAGCACGCTTCACGGGCGCGAGGCTTGCCGATGTCCTGAAGCGGGCAGGCGTCAGATCGACAGGCCGCCATGTTGCTCTTGACGGCGCCGACAAGCCAATTGCGAAGATGCCCGATTTTGTTCGAAATGTCCCGATCGAAAAGGCGATGCACACGGATACGATCATTGCCTATGACATGAATGACGTGCCGCTACCGGCGCTTCATGGGTTTCCATTGCGTGCGATCGTGCCGGGTTGGGAAGGGGCTTATTCCGTCAAGTGGCTGCAGCATATTCAGGTGAACCTGGCGGAACACGATGGATTCTTTGTCAAGACGGCGTATCGGTATCCAACCAAGCGGGTTGCACCGGGAGCCGCAGTCGATGCGAAGGATATGGCGCCGCTCACCGGACTCGTCGTCAAATCGCTGATCACGTCGCCGCTCGATCGGTCTACTTTAAAGGCGGGCGTCGTTCCGGTTTCGGGGTTTGCCTGGGCGGGTGAAAGAGATATTTCGCGGGTCGATATCTCGACCGACAATGGCGCGAGCTGGTCTCAAGCTGAACTCGGCCGCGAGCGCGAGCGCTATAGCTGGCGAAATTTCAGATACGAGTTTAGGGTCGCTGCGGCGGGATTCTATTCGGTCATGGCGCGTGCGACGGACGACCGGGGTAACGTTCAACCGATCGAGGCACAGTGGAATCCTTCGGGCTATCTTTGGAATGTGATTGACCGGGTACGAATCAATGTCGAAGCTGCTTAAGTTGATCTTGATATGCGGCGCGGTCCTCTTCTCGCTGCTTGCGGTGCAGACGCCGGCCGCAACTTCTTGGCAGGATCTGCCCGCCGGCCCTGGTGTCGAGGTGGTTCGCGAAAGGTGTCTGCTTTGTCACGAGGCGGATCTGATCGTTCAGCAACGTCTCAGCAAGCCTGGATGGGTGAGGGAAGTCGACAAGATGATCCGGTGGGGAACGGTGGTCACGGATGCGGAGAAGGAGACGATCATCGAATACCTCTCGGGAAGATTCGCTCCGCGCGGGGCGAGTGCGACCGCTCTTGAAGGGCCTGGCAGGAAGGTCTTTGAAGAGAAATGCCTGCTCTGTCACGAGGCTGATCTGACAGAACAGCAACGGCTTTCACGTGCCGGTTGGACACGCGAGGTTGAGAAGATGGTCCGCTGGGGAGCTGAGGTTTCCGATGCCGAGAAGGGTCCACTAGTCGATTATCTTGCGGGGAAGTACAAGCCACGATGAGGGAAAAAGGGTTAACAACGGAACATACGGAATTAGACGGAATCCACGGAAATGGCCACAGTTTGTTTCCGTCTGTTCCGTGTACTTCCGTTTGTTCCGTTGTTTCTTCTTCTCTCCCCGCCACCAGCGCACCACGTCACAAACAGTCGTCCTAACGCAAGCTTAACCGCACCCTCGCCCTCGTTGCTTCCAACGACCGGGGGTACCTTCGTAACAATTCACGAAAGGCAGCTCCGTCGTAGACCAGCCGCTCGCCATCCTGCTCAAATCTGAAACGGATACCGAGCCTGCTATAGCGATCCAGCCCAGTATCATTGAGCATGAACATTTCTCGACCGATCGCGTCGGCCTTCAAACGCCGTTGCGCAAGTCGAGTCAGTTGCTCGGCTGCGCGTTGAGAGCTCTCACCAAGCAGCAGCAGCGCCGCCGCAGACAACCGTGTCCCCCGGAACTCGTTGACACAAAGACTGGCCAACTTCACCCTTGCAAAGGCATCTCGCTCCCCTTCAACCAACTGAACCAACCGCGCGGCGTCTGTCTCCGAACCAGCCCTGACCACGGCGTCGACCAGTATCCAGCCGCGCGTTCGTCGAGTGACGGCTACTCGATAGAAGCGCTGCCCCTCTTTCCCGCGCACAGCTTGTGTGATTCCGACGACACGGCCGCGGCGCAACCGCTGGACCAACGGAGCCGTCATATCGGGTTTCGTCCTCAGCGCACTAAGACGCTCATCGACAACGATCGCGCGGCGGCCAGAGACAACCTTGGTCGTCGGTCTGCCCAGTATTTCAGTTGACGTCAGAAAAAGCAGAACTGGGAGAAGAAGCACGGCGCAGTTCTTCGCCGCCACGGCTGGCATGAGCCTCGGGGCACGGGGACCAATCTTGAACATCGACTACTCGCTCTCTGAGGTGGCGAGTTAATCCTGGGACAGGACGAATCTTCAGCTTGCCTTGCGGCGACTTCGAAGGGTGACAGATGCGATCTCGAGCAAAGCGTAATCGGGCCCGTAAAGTTGCTCCTGTTTTTCGATGGCATCCAAATAGTCAAACATGAGGAGGCCTTTACCGCGAGCCGCTGACGTCAAGTTGGCGACAAAGAATTGGTGGGGCAGGCTCTTTCGCGCGACGCTCTGGCGCCAGCGTGCGAGCACTTGAATGGGGAGGAAATAGACCTCGCTGCAGCGGCTGAACTCAACGAGAAACCCCGCGATCGCTCCGAGCTGGGCCATCCGCTCGAGAAACCCTATCTGATGCGCGTGAAGATTATCAAAGTCGAGCGCGGTGCGGCGCGTCGTCTTGGCGTCGTAGAATATCGCACGTCCGGATGGCGCGATGGTTCCGCCGTAGTCCGGTTCTGCCTTCGATTCAGGAATGAACTTCCGCCAGTCCCCGATGCTCAGACGTCCCGCGGATTGAGCGAGATCGGCAGCCCTCAGACGTGTCTGAGCCTCCGGCTCCGTCCGCTTTTCTTGTTGCAGGTTGACTGTTGACCATGAAGACCGGTGGTGGTCGATGAGGAACTTCCCGGGAATTGCCTTCCGCGTGATGCACGCGCGACCGGCTCGCTCATAGGCTGCGTTTGCCCGATTGATGGCCTCCTGGAAGCCGCTCCCGGTCTCTGCGCCACGTCGCTTAAGAGGCATGGACTGCTCCGTTACGGGATGGGACGCCGCCGCGTCGCGCAATTTGACAAATTGCATTACCTAAGCCTGCTGTTCCATGGTCGCGATATCGATGTCAAAGTCGGCGGCCACATTCTGGACGTCCTCGTGATCGTCGAGTGCCTCGTAGAGTTTCAACATCTGATCGGCCTCGCGGCCTTCAAGACGAATGTAGTTCTGCGGGATCATCGCGATCTCCGATGAAACCGGCTCGATATCCGCCTTCTTGAGAGCCTCGAGAACCATGTGGAAATCTTCGGGTGCGGTCAGGATCTGATAAGCATCCTCGTCCGTCTGCATATCGACGGCACCTGCCTCGAGTGCGATCTCCATCATCTCGTCTTCACTCTTCGCGCCCAGATCGACAATGATCGAACCACGTTTGTTGAACTTCCAGGCGACCGAGCCCGATTCGCCAAGATTCCCACCATTCTTTGACAGAAGATGGCGCAGCTCTGAGACTGTGCGATTGCGATTGTCCGTCGTCGTGTTGATCATGATCGCGACGCCAGCCGGGCCGTACCCCTCGTACTGGATCTCTTCGTAGTTGACACCCTCGAGCTCGCCGGTGCCTCGTTTGATGGCCTTGTCGATGGTGTCGTTCGGCATATTCGCCCCTTTGGCGTCAGTGATTGCCTTGCGAAGACGCGGGTTCTGAGTCGGATCTCCACTGCCGCCGCTGCGCGCGGCAATCGTGATCTCCTTGATACACTTCGTAAAGAGCTTGCCTCGCTTGGCATCGAGCGCGCCCTTCTTGTGCTTGATTGAATGCCATTTTGAATGCCCGGACATAACTGATACCTCTACTGTAAGGGAATGTAGGTGACCTAATCGGGTAATATAGCACGTGGCTTTTCTCTCCGAAAGCGGTACTCTGGTCCTGGTATGGACGAAGCAGTCTATCGGAGGACGATGGCTCGAGCTGTCCGGCTGCTATCTGTGAAGCCACGCAGCAGAACGGAGCTCAGCGAGCGTCTTCTGGAAAAGTCTGACGAGATCACCATCGCGCACGTCATTGCGCGGCTTGAGGAGCTTGGATACCTCAATGACGACCGCTTTGCCGCCTCGTTTGTCTCAGCCCGCATCGCGACCAGACCGCTGGGTCGCAGCCGGTTACGGCGAGACCTTCAACGCCGCAAGGTCCCAACTGAAGTTGCCGAGCAGGCGATCAGTCAAGCTTACAGTGAGACAAGCGAGGAGACGCTCATCGACCGCGCGATAGCAAAGCGCTTGCGTACCCGCGGCAAGCCAACAACGCGCGATGAGGCGCACAAGCTCTTTGCTCACCTCGTCCGTCTGGGATTCGGTTTCGATCTGGTCATGCGCAAGCTACGCTCCATCCGATCGACAGACGATCTTTCCGAAGAGTCATGAGTAAACATCTGATCGGCGACTCGCGACTGCCCTTTCTTCTGCCGAACCGCAGCCTTACAATCCAGAATTCCACCAAATCGCGCTACTTGCCTGTTTTTTGTAGCGCAATTTGGCAAATTGCGCCGCGTAGCGAGCGGCGTCTCACGAGTCTGCTGTCCACCCGGGCAGCGCGATTTGCCAAATCGCGCTACTGCCTGTTTCCGAGGAGAATGGAGTGAGTAAGATCAGGATATATGCGCTTGCTCGAGAACTAAAACTCGAGAACAACCAGGTGATCGAGTTGGCGCGCTCCTGCGGCGCGGATGTATCGACGGCATCAAGCGCGATCGATGAAACAATCGCAGCCCGCATTCGCGAAAAGAAGCCGGACCCGAAAGGCCGTCAGCCTGCCCGCGGACACGGCCAGCAGCGTAGCCAGCAGGCTAAACAGACAGGCGAGATGGCCGAGCCCTCTCAGCCCCCTGCCGCCCCAGCGGAGGCACCAGCGAGTGCGAAGCCTGCGAGCAGCGCTCACGCGCCGTCTTCACGGCGACAGCCACAGGGCCCAAGAGCGCCAGCACAAGCGGCTGCCCCTTCGCCCGACACGGACATCGCACCCGGACCGGCATCAGCCCATGGCCGAGCGGCAAAGCGCTATTATCTGGTTGATGGGCTCAACGTTTGCAACTGGCAGAAGACTCCTTCGCTGGCACCTCTCGTGACCCTGCTCATCGAACTAAAGCGACAGGGCCATGCGTTCCTTTGCATCTTCGACGCCAATACTCGGTTTGTGCTGGAAGACCTTGGTGAACGCGACAAGTACGAGCATCTGCTGAACAAGTATGATTGCGTCGGTGAAGTCCCGGGTGGCACGCAGGCGGATGACTTTCTTCTCTTTCGCGCACACAAGACCGGCGATACGATCATCAGCAACGACCAGTATCGGGATCAGAAGTATCGTGACCGGTACAAGTGGCTGCGGAGCGTCTCTCCGCGCCTCTGCAAGGGAATCGTGCTCGGCGGTTTTCTGATCCTCCCTGAACTTGATGTTCACGCCCGCGTCCGTGACAGTCTGGCTTCGATCCTCAAAGAGTTCGAGGAGGTTTTTGGCTCGGGTGCTCACCGAGAGCAGCCAGCCGATAATCGAGCGGGGCATCGAGCTCATCAGCGCTCCGAACCGCGAGGCGGACCTGTGCCGAAGCCAGAGCGGAGTGCTCCCAGGACAGAACCAAAACTCGAGCCGAAAGCAACAAGAGCCCCCGCACGAACCGAACCGCCGCCCGCAACCACTCACGAGCAGCCGACCAGCCAGGAATCACCCGCGGCCGCTCAGCCCACCGATCAGTCTGCAGAACCGCGCCCGCGGTCGCGACGCCGGGGACGGCGCCGTGGAAGAAGGGGAGGTGGTGGTGGTGGAGTTGGCGCAGGTGCGAATGGCGTTGTCGGTGGGACAGAGAGCAATGACGGCAACAGTGGAGGTTCGCCGCCGCAATCCTAGGCCTCGTGCCGCTACGGTATTCCCGTCAGCTTGTGTGTCTGCAGGCTGAGACGCCATTTGGGATGCAAGAGGCAATAGGCGATTGCCAGCCTCGTATTGCGCTCACGGTCTGCGCCGTCCATCGGCTGCAGGAAAAAGTACTGAAAGTCGAGCGATGCAAAAAGCCCGGGCATCGCCGCTGGTTGCGGGTAAACGAGCTTCAATTCATTTCCGGTTCGCAAGACAAGGTCGGCACCTGGTTTTGGACTGACGCAGACCCAATCGATACCGGGAGGTGCGAGGCGTGTCCCGTTGGTTTCGATGGCAACCTCAAATCCTCGTTCGTGAAGCACCCTGACAAGGTGTTCATCGACCTGCAAGAGTGGCTCACCCCCCGTGCAGACGACTAAACGCCGCCCCTCCTGCGATGCTTGCGGCCAGGTCGCGGCAATCGTTGTGGCCAGGGAATCGGCGGTCTCGAATCGGCCGCCGCCCGGGCCGTCGGTCCCAACAAAGTCGGTATCGCAGAAATCGCAGAGAGCGCTCGCGCGGTCCACCTCGTGCCCGGTCCAGAGATTGCAACCAGTGAAGCGGCAAAAGACAGCCGCACGGCCGGTCTGGGCTCCTTCGCCCTGCAGCGTGTAGTAGATTTCTTTGACGGAGTACATTTGTCTCAATGAGAAGTTAACACAGGGGCGATGCGATGCGGAGCCGCCCGGAATCGCGACCTTATGCCTCTCCTTCTCGGAACCACTGTGTTAGAGTTCTCGCCAATCGAATTGCTGGAGGGAAAAATGCAAAGGACTCTTGTCTGTAGCGCGTTGATACTTCTCGTGACGTCAATCATCGCAGCGGGTGCGGAGCCGCAGCGGACTGTGGTTTATGACCGCGTCGCGACAAGGCTCATCAACGCTCCGCCTGCGGCGCTGGCGAAATCACCGGATCTTTGGGTAACACTGGCTGACCTGACACGTGCGACAAAGTTCGTACTCAAACCTCAGGGCGTCTGCCGAGATGAGCTTTGTTTTCCGATCCCACGTGGACGCCGTGAAGCATTCCTTTCGCGGCAGGGAAAGGCCAACTGGTTCAACCTCTCCGAGTTTGCCCGGTTGCTTCGTCAGCCAGCGACCACGGACACCGAAAAAGCGGTCTGGTATTTTGGGCCGCGACCGACCGAACAGAATGCCTATATCACCTCCCTTGCTGCGCCCGATTTCACTCTTCCTGACATGAACGGCCGCCAGCACTCGCTCAAGGACTTTCATGGTAAGAAGGTCTTGCTGCTTACCTGGGCATCGTGGTGAGGGTGCCGCTTTGATCTGCCAGGATGGCAGAAACTCTACGCCGAACTCAAAGACAAGAACTTCGAAATAGTCTCGATCGCCCAGGACACCGGTGGCGTCAAAGATGCCGGGAAGTGGATCACTGCTGCGACGCCGGAATACACCGTGCTCATTGACGAGGAGCATCTGGTGACGCGCCTCTACAACATGGTCAACGTCCCGACCGCCGTCTGGATCAATGAGAAGGGCAGAATCGTGCGGCCGAATGAAGTAGCCTATGTCGACAATCGCTACAAGGGCATGCACGGCATCGAAGCATCGGTCTATCTTGACGCCATTCGTGATTGGGTCGCGAAAGGTGATCAGAGTGCCTTCGCCATGAGCGAAAAGGAAATGAAGGAGCTTCTCACTCCACAAAACCCTGACTGGGCGCTCGCGGCAGCCGAGTTCGGCCTCGCCGAGTATCTCTTCCGCTCGGAGATGGCCACGGCAGCAATTCCGCACTACAAAGAAGCGCAACGGCTAAACCCGGACAACTGGAACTACAAACGCCAGGCTTGGGCGCTCTCCGACGCCGAACGCGACTACGGAACGACCTTTATGAAGGAAGTTCAGAAACTCAACGGAAAACCATACTATCCACCCCGTCGTCTTCCGGAGGTGAAGAAGCCGAACTGAGCGGCCCAGCCCTTATTCACTGTTGCGGGCGTTTTGGTACTTGACGGGGTCATTGAGTCCGCATTCCGCAAACCCCTTCAGCCTCAGCTGACAGGCATCGCAGGCTCCACACGCCAGCCCATCCGGGGATGGATCGTAGCAGGTGCAGGTCAGAGAATAGTCGACGCCCAAATACTCTCCCCGCTTGATGATCTCGGCCTTCGACAATGAGATGAGAGGCGTGTGAATTGTCAGACCCGGCTGGCTGTCCCTGGCGCCTTCAACTCCAGCCCGCGTAGCGAGATTCGCCATACGTTGATAGGCCTCGATGTATTCGGGGCGGCAATCGGGATATCCGCTGTAATCGAGAGCGTTGACTCCGATAAAGATATCTTTTGAGCCGAGCACTTCGGCCCAGGCAAGCGCAAACGACAGGAATATCGTGTTCCGCGCAGGGACGTAGGTGACGGGTATTTCAGCAGCCATGTCTTCGAGAGATCGTCCTTTGGGAATCTCGATGTCGCTGGTCAGGGCTGAGCCACCAAATGAGCGAAGGTCGATCGAAGCTATGACGTGCTGCGCAACGCCGAACGACGCTGCAATCTTTTGCGCAGCGTCGATCTCAATCTCGTGGCGCTGACCATAGCGGAAAGTGAGCGCGAAGACTTCGTAGCCCTCGTCGATTGCGATCGCGAGAGTGGTAGTTGAATCGAGACCTCCACTCAAGAGCACCACGGCTTTGGGCTTCTCACTCATCGTTAGCTCCAGCTGTCATCCGGAGACCCCGCCCTTCCGGCTTCAACCGCGTGATCCGCCGATGGTGGGGGCGCAAGCTAAAGCTTGTACTCTGAACCTTCAC
>JANNRD010000477.1:0-2806 GCA_031401095.1 Acidobacteriota bacterium | reverse complement strand
GTTTGAACTTGAGGTCGGTTTTCTTCGGCACCGTCTGTCCCGACGCCGCCTGAACAAGTTCACCGAAGCCGAGTTTTCGCCCGCTTGGCGTATGGACTATCTGATGATTCTGCGCCTTGACCTCGGTTGCAGGGACGCCCCATTTCTGAGCAGCAGCGCTTTCAAGCATCATGCGCGCGGTCGCGCCGGATTCGCGCATCGCATCGTAGAAGTCGCGAATCGAGCAGGAACCATCTGTATTCTGTGAGCCGTATTTGGTGTCACCGAGGCCCTGAACTATTTTGACGAGCTTCCAATCGGCATCGAGCTCATCGGCGACGATGGTCGGCAAGACGCTGCGAATACCGGTTCCCATTTCGGATCGATGAGCGACGATGAGCACTGTGCCGTCTGGTTCAAGACCGAGATAGACGCTCGGATTCCAGGCAGCGACTTCGGCTGATCTCTCCGCGCCGAATGCTTCGAGGGGAAGCAGGCTCGCGCCGAGAACGAGTGCGGAGGCCGAGAAGACATTGCCGAGAAAGGAGCGGCGTGTGACCAATTCGATCTGGTTCATTTCTCACCTCCGGTAGATCTGCCTGTCCGGGGCGCCGCAGTCTGGCGCCTTGTTGGGGCTGCCTTTGCAGGAGCTGTATTGGCTGCGATCTTGATTGCCTCGCGGATGCGTTGATAGGTTCCGCACCGGCAGATATTGCCCTTCATCGCGTCGTCGATGTCCTGGTCGGCTGGTTTGGGGGTTTTCTTGAGCAGGGCAACGGCCTGCATGATCTGGCCGCTCTGGCAGTAGCCGCATTGAGGGACGTTTTGTTGTTTCCATGCGTTCTGGACCGGATGATCGCCATTGGCGCTGAGACCTTCGATGGTCAGGACATCCTTGCCGGCGACGCTTTGCATTGGGGCCTGGCAACTACGGGTAGCGGCGCCGTTGAGGTGGACTGTACAGGCTCCACAGAGTCCTTCACCGCAGCCGTATTTTGTGCCGGTCATTTGCAGTTCATCGCGGAGAAACCACAAGAGCGGCATCTCCGGATCGCCGTCAAACTGTCGGCTGACACCATTTACTTTTAGTCTGATCATTCGCTTTCTCCCGTTTGAATATGGAGAGGCGATCTACCGAGTTGATTAACCACAGAGACACCGAGACACAGAGGAAGCACAGAGAAGAAAAAGAGGGGTTAAGCAAATCCTCTCCACCCTTCCTAATTCTTCTCTGTGCTTCCTCTGTGTCTCGGTGTCTCTGTGGTTCATGATCTCGTTAGGTCGTCCCTTCTTCATCTTCGCAATTCCTCATTCAACGAATTCATAAACGCGACCAGCGCCGCAACATCCGTCGCATCGAACCTCACCTTCGCCAGTTCCTCATCACCTGCACGCACGCGACCCTCACGCGCCATCCCGCTGACAACCATCATCTCCGCCATGACTCCCTCGAGCGAGGTCACCGAGCCGTCGTGAAAGTATGGATAGGTATAAGCCAGATTACGCAGCGTCGGTGTTTTGAATGTCCCCACCATCCTCTGCAGGAAAAGATCATCGCTCTCACCTTCGCGTCTGAGCCTCGAAGTCTTCAAATCAACAAAGTTCCAGAAGCCAAGATCAACAATTGCCGGCTTAGCCTTCGACGGGATCTCTCGAAACTGTGGTGAAGGTCGGCGTACAGCCGCAGCGTCCGGAATCGAGAGTTCCGCAAAGCTCCCCTCGCCGTGAAACTTTTCATATTCGCGCTGGCTGATACCGATATTGCGGAACGAATGATCGGTGAACTGCGGTGGCGTGTGACACGTCACACAATTCCCCTTTGCGGCGCTGAAAAAGACTTTCAAGCCTTGCAAGGCCGTGTTGTCGAAGTCTTTCGTCAGCCTCAGCTCGCGTTTTGCCTCGAGCTGGGCGACGTTCGCGATGAACCGTTCACCAAATGCCTTGGCGTCCTCAATCGCACTGGGTCCGTGGTCCAGTTTGTTGAGCGCGACGAACTGATCGTAGGCAGAGTCTTTGTGGGTCTTGAGCGTGCGGCAGTATTCGGCTACGGCCTTCGCGATCAGATTGACGATCTCGTCACGACCCCGGGTGGTGACGTCTACATTGAACACCTTCTGGAATTGATCACGGTAAGCGCCTGCTGGTGTCATACCCTTATCGTTGAGAACCACACTGCGCGCGTGATTGAAGGCTTCCGTTTCTTCACCTGGCATCCAGCCCATCGGACGACCGGAGATAGTTCCCTTAACGAGAGCTTCGAGCGAAGAGAACTCGCCGTCATAGTGGAGTTGTGGCATCTTGGCGACGTCAAGGATGGTTGGGGCATTCCTTAAGCCAAGGCGGCGTTGGTCCCCTGTTCGAGAGGAGACCCAGCTTCGGTTAAAGAAGTCGGCGTAGGCGCGCATTCCCTGCGGGTCCTGATCGTAGAGGTGGCAATCGCTGCAGCTCGCGGGGAGATCGCCTTTGGGTGTCGAGAATCGTGCATCACGGAAAAGACGCTCACCGAGAGCGATGATAGGAGTACCTGCTGTCTCGGATTTGCCAAGAACACGCGGCTCCCAGCCACTACCAAAGGCGACGACTGCGAAAAGCGAGAAAGCGAGAAGGACAAGAACTTTCATGTATTAGATCGTCAGATCGGAAAAGAAGTCGCGCACGTTCCAAAGACGAAGAACAATACCATATTTGTTACAGATTTCATCGGGAATGAGGGACTCCTTCCTTGTTCGTAGTTCTATGAAAGGGGCTGTCAAGAACAAACACCTCTCCTGACGTGGCGGCAGTAGAGGTTCTCTGACAGCCAGCCCCGCGACAATCTCGATGATCG
>JANNRD010000476.1:0-5773 GCA_031401095.1 Acidobacteriota bacterium | reverse complement strand
ACCGGGAGTAGCGGTCTGTCAGCGAGTTCGCGCGTAAACCACCATACCCAGATTCCACCGAGCCCGATCGGTGCCGCGACATACATCCACGCGCCGCCGACGTGTCCATCCTTGAACTCCGGACCGACCAGCCAGACAAGGTCAACCACGCGCATGATCACCATGAGAGTCGCGACAACTGCCAGTCGTCTTGCGTTGCGCTTCAGATCTCTCGAGAGTAGCAGCGCAAACGGAAGCGCGAAATGAAGAACCACAAGGGTGACCCCAACCCACATATATCCGCCACTGAACCGGCGCAGATACCAGGGTATTTCCTCGGGCAGATTCGCTGACCAGATGATGAGCAGCTGCGAGAACGAGAAGTAGGCCCACAACATGACCATTGCGAGCAGCAGTTTTCCAAGATCATGAAAATGGGTTGGGCGATAGACGTGCGACATCGGCTCGTGTCTGGCCAGGTTCATCGTCATGATGATCGCGAACGCCATCGCCGAAATAGCCTGTCCTGCGATCATGAGCAAGCCGTAGATCGTCGAGTACCAGTGAGGGTCGATCGACATCACCCAATCAAAAGCTGCAAAAGTAACAGTCAGCCCGAAGATGAGCACGCCAGGGCCACTGAGCGCCGACATCCGCTGCCGCAGTCTGACATCACCGGTCGCATCGTGTTCCTTCGACCACCGGCTGAGGAAGAACGAGAGCAGGCCCCAGATAAGAAAGTAGCCAACCGTTCTCGTCAGAAAGAAGGGCATGTTGAGATACCCCTCCTTGTGCTTGAGGATCGGATCGGCAGCGACTGCCGCAGTGTCAGTCCAGCGATAGATGCTCTGCATTCCGAGAACCACCGGAACAAACAGAACCAGCCCAATCGGAAAGATCGTTCTCGACGCGGCCTCAAATATTCGACGCGTCACAAGTCCCCAGGCCCCGCCGGTGAGGTACTGCACCATCATCAGGCCGAGACTCCCGAGAGCGATCCCAATCCAGAAGACAAAGGCGACAAGGTACGAACGAAAGAACTGCTCCTTATCGAGAAAGAAACCGGCGCCACATGCCGCCAGACCGATCAGCCCAACAACGAGCGCACGCTGTCCAAGGCGAGACACAAACGCCGGGGAGTTGTATGACGTAGTCCTCATTTCTCGTGCTGTCCTCCCTGCGCTTGTGGGCTCTTGCTTCCCGCAGCCTCGAGCTTCGCCCGGTCACCTGGCGGCACATCGTCGACGGTCGCGCGCTGGCTCAATTGCAGGGCTCGGATATAGGCTGCCACTTTCCAACGATCCTCCGGGGAAAGCTTGTCGCTGTAACTCGCCATCGCGCCGAAGCCATTGGTCATAACGTCATAGAAATGACTGGCGGGAGAATTCCGCAGACGATCCTCCGAATAGGACGGCGGTCTTCGAAACCCGCGCTGGACAATCATCCCGTTTCCATCACCGAGAACGCTGTGGCACGGCGCGCAGTAGACGTTGAATCGACTCTGGCCCCGAGCCAACGCCTCTCCTGTGATCGCAAACGGAAAGTCGTCTGTCACTCTTACCGGCGCCGGGACTGCTCCCGCTGCCGTTGCCGGGACCGTAGCCACACCTGGCACTGCAACCGTCTTTGGAATCAGGGCGTCATCCTTGAGAGCACCTCTCGCGACGCTGCCGTCTACCGGAGATCGATCCGCGCCCTCGCGATAGGTCTTGAGCTTAGGTTGGTCGTGCATATCCTGACGGCAACCTGAAAACACCGTCGCAACCGCCAGCGCAAGGAGGGTGCCAGTCAACCGTCTGTTTCTAGTACTCGACATCTGACACCTCATTTGCCCCGACACTGCGGAGGAACTCTGTGGTTCGTTCTCTATCGAACTTCGGGTCACCCGATTCGATACACAGAAAGAAGTGCGTGCGTGATGCGAGCTCAAAGCGCGGCGCGTTGAAGACCGGATGGTATGGCATTGGCAAACCGTTGAGAGCCAGCATGCCAAGCACCGCCGCGAAAGATGCGAGGAGAATGGTCATCTCGAATGTGACCGGGACAAACGATGGCCAACTGATCAACGGTCGACCGCCAATATTCAGCGGATAGGCAATGGCCGAGGTCCAGATTTGCAGACCAAGTCCCACCAGTCCGCCGATGATGCCGCCCGCGAGCACAAGCTGCGGAACCGCATTCTTGTGAAACCCGATAGCTTCGGCCAGCTCTTCAATCGGATATGGAGTGTAGGCATCCATCTCCCGATAGCCCTCCCTGTGGGCCTTTCGCGCCGCCGTGACAATCGCAGTCGGGTCGTCAAACTCGGCCATGACACCGTAAAGACCGGGTGCTTTCTTCATGCCAGGCTCTCCTGTGGATCGCTTGCCGGCGGCAGGATTGGTTTCTCCTTCGACTGATTGTCGTGTTCATCCTCACGGACCTTCGATTCGGGCAGTAGCGTCCTCATCTCGAAGATAGAGATCAGCGGAAGGAACCGGATGAACAGAAATATGAGAGTGAGGAATAAACCAATCGTCCCGAAAAGCATCGAGAAATCGAAGATCGTCGGCTTGTACATCGCCCAGGACGATGGCAAAGCGTCTCGGTGAAGGCTGGTGACGACGATGACAAACCGCTCAAGCCACATGCCAACATTGACGAACATCGAGATGCCGAACAACATCGGAACGCTGGCTCGAATCTTCCCGCTCCACAAAAGCTGCGGAACCGCGATGTTGCAGACTATCAGCAGCGCGTAGATGAACCAGTACGGTCCGGTGATCCGGTTCGTCATCATGAAACCCTCGTACGTGTCCGCGCTATACCAGGACATGAAGAGTTCCATGACGTAACCATAGCCAACAATCAAACCGGTTGCGAGCATGATCTTTGCCATGTTGCGCAAATGTCGCTGAGTGATGAAGTCCTCCAGCCCATAGAACTTCCGGATCGGAATCGCAAGCGTCAGCACCATCGCAAAACCGGCGTAGATTGCACCCGCGACAAAGTATGGTGGAAAGACCGTTGTGTGCCAGCCCGGGATAATACTGACAGCAAAGTCAAAGCTGACGATTGTGTGCACTGAGAGAACCAGTGGAGTCGAGAGACCGGCAAGCAAGAGATAGGCCGTCTCGTATCGATGCCAGTGGCGCGCCGAACCACGCCAGCCAAGCGCCAGCAAGCCATAGACGAGCTTGACCCACTTCTTCTGTGCCCGATCACGCAATGTCGCCAGATCGGGAACGAGACCGATAAACCAAAAGAGGAGCGAGACTGTCGCGTAGGTCGATACCGCAAAGACGTCCCAAATCAGCGGGCTGCGGAAATTTGGCCAAAGGCCCATCGTATTTGGCAAAGGAAGCAGCCAGTAATCAACCCATGGTCGCCCAGTGTGCAGCGCGGGGAACAGGCCGGCGCACGCAACGGCAAAAAGAGTCATCGCCTCCGCAAAACGATTAATCGATGTCCTCCACTGCTGGCGCAGAAGTAATAGAATCGCCGAGATCAACGTTCCCGCGTGTCCAATCCCGATCCACCAGACAAAGTTGATGATATCGAATGCCCAACCGACCGGGACGTTATTGCCCCAGATACCGACGCCCTTGAGGAGAAGGACGGCGATCGTATTGAGCAAGATCATGGTAAACAGAAACGAGATCCCAAAGCCGACCATCCACCCGCGTGGGCTCCCCTTGCGCAGGACGATCATACTGATCTTGTCAGTGATCGAGGCAAAGGTGTGCCCCGGTCCGATGACAGGCGGCGGACCGGAGGAGCCCTGCTGGTATTCAGCCGGTTTTGTCTCTCTTGACGCCTCAGCCATGTTGACTCTCCTCACGCTTCACCGTCGACTCAAGCTCGGAATTCGGGTTCCGCAGATCGGCCAGGTAGCTGACGCGAGGCCGCGTATTTAGTTCCGCGATGACCCCGTAACTCCGCGGCTCTTTCTTGAGCTTCGAAACACCACTCTCCTCATCATTGATATTTCCAAACCGAATCGCCTCTGTCGGGCAGGTCTGTTGACAGGCGGTCACGATCTCGCCATCCCGGATCGCCCGATTCTCCTTCTCCGACTCTATCTTCGCGTGCATGATCCTCTGCACACAAAAAGTACATTTCTCCATGACACCGCGACTGCGCACCGTCACCTCGGGGTTGCGCATAAGCTTAAGGGATGGCGTCTCGTAGTCGTTGTAGAGAAGATAGTTGAAGCGGCGAACCTTGTACGGGCAGTTGTTCGAACAGTAACGCGTCCCAACGCAGCGATTGTAGACCTGGACGTTCAGTCCTTCCGCATCGTGGACGGTCGCCGCTACCGGGCAGACAACTTCACAGGGCGCCTGCTCGCAATGCTGGCAGAGCATCGGCTGAAAGTACGTCTCCGGGTTGTCGATCGAGCCGCGGAAGTAGGTATCGATGCGCAACCAGTGCATCTCGCGGTTCTTCTTAACCAACTCCTTGCCGACGATCGGGATGTTATTCTCAGCCTGGCAAGCAATGACACACGCATTGCACCCGACACAAGAATTCATGTCGATCGACATTCCCCACGAGTACCCCTTGTACTCAAAATGCGAGTAGAGGTTGAGGTCCCTTCCCGGCTCGTGCTTCTCGGCCCCGAAGATCGCATTCGAGTCCTTCTTGTACTCCGCGAGGGTGCCGGTACGAATGATCTGACGCTCGCCCAGTCCCTCAAGCGAAAAGTGTTCCTGCGTCGAGGCAAGGTCCATCCTGGCATCCGTCACACGAATCTTGACGTCAGTCGTAAACGAGGGCGCATCAGATGTCCGCAGTCGATAGGCATCGAAGCCAATTCCCGTCCCGACCTTCCCCGCTCTGGTCCGCCCGTACCCGAGGGCGAGCGTGATCGAATCATGCGCGTGCCCAGGAAGGACCCAAACCGGAGCCGACACCTTTCTTCCATTCGACTCGATCTCGATTACCTTCCCGTTGGCCTCGAAGGGCCTGGCCTCAGACGCGAGGTTGAGTTTCTTGACCGCAGTCTCGGGACTCATGAGAGCCGCGTTCTCCCACGTCAGCTTCGTGATCGGTTTCGGCAACTCTTCGAGCCAGCCGTTGTTGACAAACCGTCCATCGAAGATGTTTGGGTCTGGTCGGAAGACGATCTCAATACCGCTCGCGACCTCAGGCTTCAGAGAAGACGCCCAAGCCGCTCTTGGCGAAACAGTCAACGCTGCCAGGGCTGAACCCGCAAGGACACCATCGTGCAATGTCTGACGCCAAGCCTTCTCAAAATCCCCACCAATCTGCGTCTTCCAATGTTCTTTGACAACCTCAAGACCGGTCAGCCCCGGCTTGTTGAGCAAGACGGCGAGGACTTCGACTGATGACTTCCCGTTGTAGAGCGGATAGATCATCGGCTGGATAATCGAAACCGTTCCGTCGTACGCGCGCGCGTCGCCCCACGACTCAAGGTAGTGGGCCTCAGGAATATGCCACTGACACTGCTCGGCCGTTTCGTCGTTGTAGAGACCGAGATGAACGCGAAGCGGTATCTTCCTCAGAGCCGCAACGAAGTTCAGTTCTGCAGGGGCGTCATAAACGGGGTTGCCACCGATCATCAGCAGCAGCTCGACGCGCTCTGAGTTCATGTCTCCAACCAGCTGCTTCAGCGCAGCGAACTGATTGACCGGGCTTGCCTCGATCGGTTCGGTATAGACAACCGTCGTGCCGATGTTGCCAAGAGCGTGATTGATTGCGTGCGCGAGCGCATGCACCGCAGGCGACTGAGTTTCACCCGCGATAACGAGACTCTTTCCTCGCTGCTTCTGGAGATCGCTGGCAAGCGTCG
>JANNRD010000475.1:0-2099 GCA_031401095.1 Acidobacteriota bacterium | reverse complement strand
ATGGAGGCCGATCTGACGGGACGGCTCGCGGACATTCTCGGGGCCCGCCTCGAAAGCGAAGGTTTGACCCGAGTCTACCGCGAAATGCCTCCAGCATGACTGCATCCGCCGTGATGTGGGCGAGCAGTCGCAGTTCTATCTGCGAGTAGTCTGCCGAAAGAATGACGCAGCCATCTGCGGGGATGAAGGCGCGCCTGATGCGGCGGCCCATCTCGGTTCGAATCGGAATGTTCTGGAGGTTCGGATCGGTCGATGACAACCGGCCGGTCGCCGCAACCGTCTGGTTGAGGGTCGTATGAACGCGCCCGTCACTTGGGTCGATCAAACTCGGAAAGGCATCAACGTATGTTCCCTTGAGCTTTGACAGCTCACGAAACTCAATGATCAGACGCGGCAGTTCATACTTCAGCGCCAACTCATCGAGAATATCCCGGCTGGTTGAGATTTTCCCGGTCGCCGTCCTCCGCGAAACCTCGAAGTTGAGCTTCTCGAAGATGTCGCCGAGTTGCGCTGGCGAGTTGATGTTGAACTCTTCGCCGGAGAGCTCATAAATGTGGACCGTCAACTTCTCAAGCTCGTGCTCCATCTCAGCCGAGAGGCGATTGAGCACTTCAACATCGACGCGGAATCCAGCCCGCTCCATGCGAAAGAGCACCGGAACAAGTGGCAACTCGATTTCGCGGTAAACTCGGGTCAAACCTTCGCTTTCGAGGCGGGCCCCGAGAATGTCCGCGAGCCGTCCCGTCAGATCGGCCTCCATGGCCGTCCGCTCGGGTAACTCCGACGGAAACTCATTCGAGAATTGCGCGTACTCGACAGCCATCGCTGGGAGCTCGTATTTGGTTCTTTCGGGATCGAGCAGATACGCCGCGAGCAAGGTGTCATCGACGACATTCTCAATCCGCAGTCCGGCGGGCTGAGCCAAACCAAGCGCGCGTTTGTGGTCGTGTATCGTCTTCTCAACTAACCCATTATCGAGAACTTCATTGAGCAGACTGATTGCCGATTGACGATTCCCAGAGGCATCAACGTCGCAATAACTCGCACCACCTGGCGCGCTTGAGAAAGCGATTCCATGAAGCTCGCCAGGCTTCCCTGAGATTGCAATCGCGACCCTCTCGCAGGCCAATTGCGAGTCGATCAGGTCCTTCAGCTCTGCCATCTCAGAGACGCGTCGATAGTCTATTGCCTCTGAGTCGCCGCGATCCGCCGGCCCCGCGCCTGATGCGGCATCGGCAAACTCCCGCGTCATTTGTGCGAATTCGAGTTCGGAGAAGAGCTCGTATGCCAGGCGGTGATCCGGTTCCTTGGTGACAAGCGCCTCGAGATCCAGCCGGATCGGCGCGTCGACATCGATCGTCGCCAGCTCGCGTGATTGCCGGATGATCTCGACATTATCCCGGAGCGACTCGCGATACGTCTTCTTCTTTATCTCCTCCCAACCCTTGAGGGCAGCGTCGAGTGAGCCAAACTGCTCCAGCAACTGAACGGCTCCCTTCTCTCCAACGCCGGGGGCACCGGGAATCTGATCGCTCGCGTCTCCCATGAGTCCAAGCAGGTCGACGACCTGATTCGGTGGGACACCTAACCGAGCCTTGACGCCAACCTCATCGATAAACGTCTCACCGGTCTTGTCGACTCTCAGAACCACGATCTGAGGATCACGGACAAGCTGGCAGAGGTCCTTGTCGGTTGAAACGATGATCGTCTGCAGACCGTTGTCCGCCGCCTGATAGGCGAGCGCGCCAAGAATGTCATCGGCCTCATAGCGGGCGACGCGGACGACCGGCACGCGCAGCGCTTCGCATACCCTTTCGATGTACGGCATCTGCACGACCAGATCGTCCGGCATGGCGATGCGCTTGGACTTGTACTTGTCGTAGGCTTCGTGTCGAAAGGTCTTTTCCGGCGAGTCGAGCACGACTCCGATGTAGTCCGGATGATGCTGTGTCATGAGCTTGCGCAACATCATCGCAAAACCCAGCGTCGCGTTTGTCGGAACGCGTTTTGAGTTCGAGAGCCTTGGGACGGCATAGTAGGAGCGATAGATATTCGACATGCCGTCGATGAGGAAGAGCCGCTTGGTTTCTGGCATAACG
>JANNRD010000474.1:0-8364 GCA_031401095.1 Acidobacteriota bacterium | reverse complement strand
CAGGGCCAGCACCGCGGCAGCCAGGAGATGGGCGGTCGAGTGTCGGTAAATCTCGAGAGCATCAGATGAATCAGGAGTGATCGCCTCGATCGTCTCACCCTCTCCCACGACATGAGCAAGATCGACCGGCACTGAGTGCTTGACACCAGGAGTGGAAACGCGGACGGCAATTGCCCGCTTGGCGCTCTCGCGGTCCCGCCGTTTGAGAACTTCAAAGGCGGCAAGGCCCACCGACGAACCGGATGGATTCTGGACAGCGCTCCCGGAGCCTGTCAGCGCGCTGGCTTCCCCATCAGACACTGGCACATCAGACATTGGCACATCAGAAATTGGCACATCAGAAATTGGCATATCAGACATTTGCCGGACCGAAACCGGAGGCGCCATCGAAAACCGCGAAGCGGTCGCCAAGTGACGCCAAAAACTCACCCGCCGCCAAGCCACTGCCGGACGGAAGTCTGAACCGCGAAACAAGGACGATCCCGTAAGCCGTGGGCTACTTGGTAAGGCCCTACGTCAGCGGCCATCAGAATCTCGAGCCGGCAAAGGGATCGCGGCCAACGGTCGAGTCTCTTTCCTCCTTGCGGAGGGACGGCACTTCTGGAGCTGACGTCGAACTTCAGACAGAACAACTGTGATAGGCTCGAGCGGAATTGAACCGCTGACCCCTACCGTGTCAAGGTAGTGCTCTACCCCTGAGCTACGAGCCTGCACTCAACAGACCGGCAAACATAACAAACCATTGCTCCTAGTGTCAAGGGAGCCGGGCTTGGCTTGGCTTCAGCAGAAGGGGCAAGTCAGGGGCCAATCGGACTCGATGTCGCGAAGCCTGGCTTGCGGAGCCGCCCTCCTCCCAGTTCTTCTTTGGGTGTTGGCGCACTTCGCGTCCTGCGATGAATCTGAGGGCATCAACGCTGTTGCGCGCGCGCCCAGGAGACCCCATGCTCCCCTGCGTGATCGACCATTCTGTGTCCACCCCTTCTCCGCTGCCGATGATCCTCGTCCGATCGGTTCGCGCAACTGAATCCGCGAGGAGCGGACGACCAGTCGAGTCCTTTTTTTTGGTTGGTCAGAGGAGCCTTGCTTTTCCTTGACTGGATGATTATGTTCCGGTTAAGGATTCCAAGAGGACGTTTAGAAACAACGGAGAATACTATGCTTCCCAGTAAGAGAGCCTGCGCCTGCCTGCTTGCGGCGCTGTTATTTGTGTGCGCTGGGCGCCATGCTTTCGCTGCAGCCGGGAACACGGAGGATACTCGCATGTCTGTCGAGGAGCGAGCCAAGGTAATCAAGTATCTTGTCGATTCCGAGAATGAGTATCTCAGATCGATCGAAAAGCTGAGCGAAGAACAATGGAAATTCAAGGCTGCCCCGGCGAAGTGGTCAATCGGCGAGGCCGCGGAGCACATTGTTCTTGCCGAAGCGCTTCTCTTCGCCAGTGTCGAGAAGGCTCTCGCGGGCAAGCCGAACCCCGAGTGGGAAACGAAGACAAAGGCTAAGACCGAGTTCCTTGAGCGCATTCTGCTCAATCGCAACGGCAAGGCGCAGGCGCCTGAACAGATAGTTCCGACCGGCACGCTGAGCCGGGACGAAGTCATCGCGAGATTCAAAGCCGTGCGCGCCAAGACCATGAAGTTTGCTTCGACGACCGATCTCGCCCTCAAGGATCACACTGCGGAACACCCCTTCCCTGTCTTCGGCACGCTCAATGCCTATCAGTGGCTGATCTATATTCCATTGCACAACCTGAGACACAATCAGCAGATAGCAGAGGTCAAGTTGGCGGCGGGCTATCCAGCAAAGTAGTTGGCAAGATAGTTGGCAAGATAGCGGGCGAAATCGCTGGACAGGCACTGGAGGTACTGAAAGCATGTCATTCACAAGAATGGATCAGGGCTGCGTCGAGGACTGGCTGGCCATCGGGCAGCAGGTTGCTGAGCGACAGGCGAAAATGTCGGAAACCATCAAAGCCATGCTGCTCAAGCTCGAGGAGCAAGTGGATGGCTTCGCCATCAACCAGCTGCAGCACTGCTTACAGACGGCAACAAGAGCTGCGCAGGAAGGCGCAAGCGAGGAGTTGATAGTCGCCGCTCTTTGTCACGACATCGGTAAGGTTATTTCGGTCGTGAATCATCCCGCGATCGCGGCCGAAATACTCAGACCCTACGTCTCGCAAGAGACCTACGAGATCGTCCGCACTCACCAGGACTTCCAGGGACGGCATTACTACGCGCTCATGGGCAAGAACCCTGAGGCGCGTCAACAGTACGCGGGCGAGCCCTGGTATGAACTTGCCCGCCGCTTTACCGATGAGTGGGATCAGACATCGTTCGACCCCGATTATGAGACTCTTCCTCTGACCCACTTCGAGCCGATGATTGAACGCGTCTTCTCGCGCACGGTCGTCTCTCTTGAACGCGAATCCGGACAGACCGTAAGCTAGTCGGTCTCTAAGAGGAGCAGCTGAGTATGGCATCAGAAGCGGGGGAGCGACCGACTGACCAACAGGCTGAGGAGCCATACCCCCCAGTCGGGTATGCCTGGTACGTCGTCGGCGTCCTGACCTTTGTCTACGTCTTCTCCTTCATCGACCGGCAGATTCTGTCCCTTCTCGTCAAGCCGATCAGGCGAGATCTGGGTATCAGCGACACCCAGATGAGTCTGCTGATGGGCTTCAGTTTCGCCGTCTTCTATACCTTCTTCGGCATTCCACTTGGCAGGTTGGCTGACTCGCGAAGCCGCCGCACAATCATCGCCGTAGGCTTCGCTTTCTGGAGCCTCTTCACGGCGGGCTGCGGTTTGGCTCGCAACTTCACGCAGATGCTTTTGCTGCGCATGGGAGTCGGTGTTGGCGAAGCGGCGCTGTCCCCGGCCGCGTACTCATTGATCACCGACACCTTTCCACGGCACCGGTTGGCGACTGCAATCAGTGTCTATTCAATGGGAATCTATCTCGGCTCAGGGATTGCCCTGGTGCTTGGGGGGGCGGTTTCGGCGCTGGCAGGCTCACAGGAGTTGTGGAGTCTCCCCCTCGTCGGGGAGACCAGGCCATGGCAGGTTATCTTCTTCATTGTCGGTCTACCCGGCGTCTTCCTGGCTCTGCTTATGTATACAGTGCGCGAACCAAAACGTCGCGATCTGCGCACAGACAAGCAGCAGCTCCCACTTTCCGAAGTTCTGGCTTACATCTACAAGAATAGGATGACTTTTGTTTGCCACAATGTCGGCTTCGCCTTGATCTCGTTTTCAAATTACGGGAGTACGGCGTGGGTTCCGACTTTTTTTATTCGTACCCACGGCTGGACGGCGGCGGACGCGGGCTATATTTATGGAACAATCGTCGCGATCGCGGGGACGGTGGGAATCGTCGTCGGCGGTCGAGTGGCTGACTGGATGACGCAGCGTGGCTACCGCGATTCGAGTATGCGCGTTGGCCTCTACGTCACACTCGCGTGGCTGCCCTTTAGCGTTTACCCACTTGTGCCAAGCGGGAACCTCGCTGCACTCCTGCTCATCCCCGCAATCTTTTTGACAAGTGCGCCCTTTGGGGTCGCTGCGGCGGCGGTTCAGCAGATGATGCCGAATGAGATGCGCGGCCAGGCTTCCGCTGTTTATCTCTTCGTCGTCAACCTCATCGGGCTCGGCCTCGGCCCGACCGCAGTAGCCCTGACTACCGATTATGTTTTTGCTGACGACAACGCCGTTCGATACTCACTCTTCGCCGTGGCAGTGTTTTCACACATCGTCGCGGCCGTCCTCCTCTGGATTGGACTCAAGCCCTACCGAGCCAGTCTCGACAGACTCAAAGCCTGGAACCTCGAATACCGGCGTTGAGATTTGGCTTTCCCCTTTGCGCTTGGCCGGGGCGGATGAATCAGTTAACCTGAGCCCTGAGAGTACGCCTCAGGAAACCTTCGTGGCCTGCAACTTTCGCGGCCTGCTTTGATAGTCGAACAAGGAGATGAGATGACAGACCAGCTCAAACGCAGAGAATTTGTCAAGCGCAGCATCTCGGCTGCGGGTGCGGGCGTCGTGCTCGCTAACCGGAATGTCCAGGCTCAGTCCCGGGTTTTGGGCGCCAACGATCGGATCAACCTCGGGATGATTGGCCTCGGAGGTAGAGGCTCCGATCTCATGCGCTGGGTTTTGGATATCACCAAGACAAAGGACATCGCACAGATCGTCGCCGTCAGTGACGTCTACCGCAAGCGGCTGCGGATCGCTCAGGAGACGGCCAAGTGCGAGTTCGCGTATGCAGATTTCCACGAATTGATCGCCCGCAAGGATATTGATGCCGTCATCATCGCGACGCCGGATCACTGGCACGCGCCGATGGCAATCGAAGCCCTCAAAGCGGGGAAGGATGTCTATCTTGAAAAGCCGATGACCCATACCGCAGAGGAAGCGAAACAGGTCTACGAGACCGTTCAGAAGACGAATCGCATCCTGCAGGTGGGGTCACAGACGACGTCGAGCGATCAATGGTGGCAGGCGCGCAAGGCAATCACCAGTGGGATGATCGGCAAGCTGCTCATGAGTCAGGGTTCCTATCACCGCAACTCAATCGACGGTGAGTGGAACTGGCCAATCGATCAGAATGCCGGGCCCAATGGAAAGGGCGATGACTACATCGACTGGAAGATGTGGCTGGGTTCAGCACCCCAGCGAGGCTTTGACGCTGACCGGTTCTTCCGGTTCCGTAAATACTGGGACTATTCGGGTGGCATCGCGACAGACCTCTTCTATCACGTCATGGCCCCATTGAATATCTGTTGGGGTGAGGCCCAGTTCCCGTGGCGTGTGGTTGGCACTGGTGGGACCTACATCTTCAAAGATGGCCGGGAAGTGCCGGATACGTTCATGCTCGCCGCTGACTATGCGGCCGGACACTCGGTCGTTCTTAGTTCCTCGATGGCGAACAGCACGCACATTCCGGGACTCATCCGTGGGCACGAGGGGACGATCGTCATGGTTCCGGACGGCCGCTTTGAAGGGCGTGTCGAGTCCATTAGCGTCACTCCCGAGCGGATTGCGAGGGATGCCTTTAAGGAGAAGTATGGAACTCTCGAGGTCAAGCTTGAGGCTGGTCAGCGGGAGAGCCACATGGAGAACTTCCTCCGCTGCGTCAGAACGCGAGAGAAACCCGTCCTTGACGCACTGACTGCGTACAAGGCAATGGTCCCGATCTACATGTCGGTCAAGTCCTATCGCGAAGGAAAGGTCCTTTTCTTCAATGAGCAGACGCAGCAGATCACGGATCAGCCCGTCAGCTCTCAAGCGAAGAAGTAGGCATTCCGTCGTTTGGACTGAGTGACCCGAAGAGAAACGTCCAGCTCGACATCGCTCACATCTTCTGGCTCCAGGCATTGGTGTCCGGAGTTGTGAGTGGTGGGGGCCGGAGTTTTCCTGCCGATAACCGCTTTGACACTTCTCACGTTCCGATCGAGCGTGCATCTCCTGTGATCGAAAATGATTGAAGACAAACTGCAGCTACTGCGCGACAAGAACCGAGCGGCAGAAGAAGGCGGCGGCGTGGAGCGCGTCGCACGACAGCACGCTGACGGCAAGATGACGGCTCGCGAACGCGTCGAGTTTCTTCTTGACGATGGGACCTTTGAAGAATTCGACAGGCTCAAGACTCACCGCTGCACTGATTTCAGCATGGCGACGCAGCAGTTTCTTGGTGACGGATTTGTCACTGGGCATGGTCTCATCGACGGCCGCCAGGTATTTGTCTTCGCGCAGGATTTCACCGTTTTTGGTGGGTCGCTGTCTGAGACGAATGCTGAAAAAGTCTGCAAGATCATGGACCTCGCAATGAAGGTGGGCGCGCCGATCATCGGGCTCAACGATTCCGGAGGGGCGAGAATTCAGGAGGGTGTTGCGAGTCTCGGTGGGTATGCAGACATTTTCCTGCGGAACACGCTGGCCTCGGGAGTCGTGCCTCAAATCTCGGCGATCATGGGGCCGTGTGCTGGCGGGGCCGTCTACTCTCCAGCGATCACTGACTTCATCGTCATGGTCAAGAACACGAGTTACATGTTCATCACCGGGCCGGACGTCATCAGGACCGTGACGCACGAGGAGGTAACGAAAGAGGAACTTGGTGGAGCGATGACGCATAACCAGACGAGCGGGGTCGCACACTTTGCCGCAGTCGATGAAGAGCACTGCCTCCGCCTCATCCGGGAACTGCTTTCATTCCTGCCGTCAAACAACATGGAGGAGCCGCCGCGCCGTTCGTCGGCTGATCGAGCCGATCGCACCGACGAGGCGTTGAATCACATCGTTCCTGCTGAATCAAACCAACCGTATGACGCCCGCCGCATCATCGAGCTGGTTGTGGACGATGGCTACTTCTTTGAGATTCAGGAGCATTTTGCTCGGAACATCGTCATCGGCTTCGCGCGTTTGGGCGAGGAGAGTGTCGGTATCGTAGCCAATCAACCGGCTTTTCTGGCAGGCGTTCTCGATATCGACGCGAGCGTCAAGGCGGCGCGTTTTGTCCGGTTTTGCGACTGCTTCAATATCCCAATCATCACCTTCGAGGATGTGCCCGGATTCTTCCCAGGAGTCAGCCAGGAATACGGCGGTATCATTCGTCACGGCGCAAAGCTCCTCTATGCCTATGCTGAAGCGACCGTGCCAAAGATCACCGTCGTCACGCGGAAGGCCTACGGCGGGGCGTATTGCGTCATGGGATCGAAACACATTCGAACCGATATCAACTTCGCGTACCCGACGTCTGAAATCGCGGTCATGGGGGCAGAAGGAGCGGTTGGCATTCTCTATCGGCGCGATCTGAATGCGGCGGATGACAAGGACGCGACGCGGCAGGCCCGGATGGACGAGTATCGCGACAAGTTCGCATCACCCTACGTCGCGGCGGAACGAGGCTACATCGATGAGGTCATCGAACCGCGGCTGACTCGTCCAAAACTGATCCGAGCTCTCAAGCTGCTGGCCAACAAACGCGATTCCAACCCGCCACGCAAGCACGGTAACATGCCACTCTGATCGGCCTCGAGGCAGTGTCCTCAGATATCGAAAGTGACACTCAACCGGGGGTGGGTCAGCCAGCACAGACCCAAATGACCCAAAAAGCGGGGCTCATTCGACTCGAATGAACCCCGCCAGGTAAGTCAAAGGAGAAAAGACTTATACTGCGCGCTTCCTAGCTTTTGCGTTGCCGGTCAACACTTCAATCGCCTTCTTCAGCATCTGATCGTCCGCTGGCTTTGGAGCGACAACGACTGGTGGAACAGTTCGAGGCTGTGGCTCGGTTGTTTGAGGCGGGCGAGGCTGCTGCGAAGGGGGCGTCGGCTGGTTATCATCACCATCGTCGACACCGTTCAGATCCGCAATATCGATGCGCTTGACTTCGATGCTCGGGCTCACGCCTTCGGCCATGAAGACTTTCCCCGAAGGAGCAGCATATCGCGCGGTTGTCAGCAATAGTGCTGAACCATCGTCAAGCGGAAAGAGCTCCTGCTCGGCGCCCATCCCAAAAACCGTTCGTTCACCGATGATCTCGCCTCGCTTGTTCTCGAGAATCGCCCCCGCGACAATCTCAGAGGCCCCGGCTGTCGTCCGGTCGATGATGACGACGAGAGGGAGGTCAGTGATTGCCGCCTCGGGTCTTGCCTCGTGGATGCCAAGAACCTTGTCCTTGCGGCCGATGACCTTCGCAATCGTCCCGGACTTGAGGAAGAGATTCGCGACCGCAATCCCTTCCTTCAGGTCGCCGCCGGCGGAGCCGCGAAGGTCAAGAACGATGCGTTGCGCTCCATTCCTGGTCGCCTCATTGACCGACTTTGCAACCGCCTCAGCCATTCCAGAAACGAGGATCGGAACCTTGATGTACCCGATCTGCTGCTCGAGCGAGCGGACTTCCGGATTGACCTTCGGGACGACTCCGCGGACCAGCTTGATCTTCTCGTTCCGACGTCTGATCAAGGTCAGCTCAATCGATGAACCCGGCGTGCCCTTGAGCAGCGACTTGACATCATAAAGATCAAGGTCGCGTGTCGCGTGCCCGTCAATGTACTCGATGACATCGCCAACTCGAATGCCAACCTTGTCGGCAGGAGACGCCGGCACGACCGCGATGACTCCCCCGCGCCGGGGCTCAAACCCCGCTTCAACGTGGCGCCGAGCCAGGAAGCTCCAGTCCTGCTGCTGGCGCCCGAACGCCGCATGGCTCTCCTCAAATGGGGCCTGCTGCCCGCCTGGGCCAAGGGCCCCCAGGCGAAGGCCCAGATCAACGCGCGCGCCGAGACTTTGCTCGATAAGCCTTTCTTCCGCGAAGCCTTCCGCTGGCGCCGCGCCCTCATACCATCCGATGGATGGTATGAGTGGCCTAAG
>JANNRD010000473.1:0-7461 GCA_031401095.1 Acidobacteriota bacterium | reverse complement strand
ACGAGACGATCTACAAGGACATCTATCTCCAAACTCCGACTGGCACGGTGCGGGGCACGGTCAAGAACGCGGCCAACAATCAGCCCATCGTGGGCGCGCAAATCCTGGTGGGCATCCCCTTCGGGGTGGTCTATTACAGCGCCTTCACTGATGGCAATGGCAATTACGCGCTGAACGATATTCCGGTGGGCAGTCTGACCGTTTATGTTGGCGCGGAGGGTTTCATTGCGCAGCAGGCGACGACCAGCATCGTCTTCAATCAAACAAAGACGCTTGATTTCGCGCTCACGCCTGTGACAGCGACAACCACGGGCACGATCACCGGTACTGTTAAGAGCACAGCTGCCAACAATCCGCCTGTTGCCGGGGCGGCCATCATTGTGGCCGGGACGAATCTCTCCACCACCTCAGGCGGCGATGGCAGCTACGCGTTGAGCAACGTCCCGGCGGGCGCGCAAACACTCAATGTCTCGAGGACGGCTTTCCGCTCAGCCACTGCCCAGGTGACGGTTACCGGCGGTCAGAACGTGACGCTAAACATTTCGCTCATACCCAGCACGGGTACCGTCACCGGCACCATCAGGAATGCGCAAACCGGTGATCCCCTCGTCGGCGCAACAATCACGGTCAGCGGTACCGGCCTTGCCACGACCTCGGCCGCCGGTGGAACCTACACGTTCAACGATGTCCCATCGGGCGCGCAGACCTTAAGCGCTTCCGGCAGCGGCTTCACCGCGACGCAGGTACCGGTCAATGTCACCGAAGGTCAGACAGTGACCGTCAACATCTCGCTCTCGCCGACCCTGCCTCCGGGCGAGATGCGCATCACGTTGAATTGGACCAAGGACGGGGCTGCACAGCCGCGTGATCTCGATGCACACTTGGCCGGCCCAAATCCCGACGGCTCATCTTGCTTCCACGTCTATTACAACAACAGGGGTAATCTCAGCGCAGCGCCCTTTGCGCAGTTGGAAGTGGATAACATCTCTATCAGCGGAGCGCCGCCCCTGGAGACCATCCGAATCTCGAAATTAGCGCCTGGCATCTACAGGTTCTACGTCATCAACTTCCGCAACGAGGAGCCGGCCGGCCTATCAGGCTCCCGTGCGACGGTGCAGATATTCGGGGCAACCAGTGGCCCCACGAGTTTCACCGTGCCCGGCGGGAGCGGACAATCATGGACCGTCTTTGAAATCAATGGCCAGACCGGTGCGATCACCGCAATCAATCAACTTGTATCTCCTGCTGGGAATTGCCGATAGGCGCAGGAACACAATGATGAAACGACACCACACATTTTCGCCGAGGTTTCTCGGCGAGGTCAGTCGCGTGCACCGGGCGATGATCATCGTGGTTTCGACCGCCCTCACGCTGACCGCGCTCACGGCGCGCGCGCAACACCGCGTCAAGGCCGACACGAGGTCCGAAGCGGGGGCGACCGTCCAATGCCAATACGTCGTCAGGCCACTGACGCGATCCTTCGCCGAGGGCGGTGGCCTCGGGAGCCTCACCATCCTTGCGACCGACAATTGCTCGTGGAGCGCCACGAGCAACGCCCCTTGGATCGAGCTTGTCGCCTTCAACTCTGGCAGCGTGCTTGGGCCGGGTCGCGTCAATTACTCCGTGCTTGCCAACGCTGCTCAGAGTCAACGCACCGGGACAGTCACTGTCGCCGGTCAGACCTTTACCATCACCCAGGCGGGAAGCAGTTCGACGACTTGCACGGTGGCTCCAATCAGCACCGGCCAGAATGTCATGGGTTCACTGGCGCCTGGTGATTGTCCGTCACCGCTGAGAATCAAGGACGGTTCGCACCCTCTAGCCGACCGCTACTCGTTCAGCGGGACAGCCGGACATCCGGTCATCATTACAGTCACCTCCGCGGATATCGACACGTATCTCTACCTGCTCGACGCCAACGGATCGATCATTGCCCAGAACGATGATACCGGGGAGGGCGCTAGCTCGCGCGTTCCGGCCAACAACGGCTTCGTCATCCTGCCCACGACGGGGACTTTCACCATCGAGGTTACTTCCTTTTCAAGCGGTAGTTCGGGTAACTACGCGCTCAGTTTAGCAATTCCCTCGGGCAACTGCACCTACGCCATAAACGCGGTCGGCCAGGCCTTTTCAACTGCAGGCGGAGCAGGCATTGTCACCGTCACCACGCAAGCGAGCTGCGCCTGGGGTGCGATGAGCAATAATGGCTGGCTTGGCATCGGTGCAGCCGGCAGCTCAGGTTCAGGGATCGTCAATTACATCGTCGCGGCAAACCCTGGTGTTGCGCTGACCGGGACGTTGACAGTTGCCGGGCTGACGTTCACGGTCAGACAGGCAGGCACGAACGGCTCAGGTTGCCCGACAGTCGGCCTCGTTAGTCCGAACAACAGCTCGCCCGGAGGTGTGATCACCATCACCGGAACGAACTTCACGGGCGTGACAGCGGTCAAGTTCGCCAATAGTGTCGCCGCCCAATTCGCCATCGTCGGCGACACGCAGATGACGACGACGGTGCCGGGCGGCGCCGTGACCGGTCCGCTGGCCATCACGAAACCCACATGTGCCGACGCGCAGACGAACAACTTTAGTGCCAACCTTGTGGTGACGACCGTCTCGGCGGCGAGCTACGCCGGCGCCCCGCTTGCCCCTGAGGCGATCGTCGCAGCTTTTGGGGCCGGGCTGGCCACCGGCGTCAGTGTTGCAGCGTCCGTACCCTTACCGACCGTACTGCTTGGTACGTCGGTGAGGGTCAAAGACTCCGCAGGTGTCGAACGGCTTGCGTCGCTCTTCTTCGTTTCAGGGGGCCAGATCAACCTCCAGATTCCACCGGGCACTGCGAACGGATCGGCGACTGTCATGGTGCTTGGTGGTGGCGGCGCCATCTCGGTGGGCACGATTCAGGTTGCGCGAACGGCGCCAGGCATCTTCGCCGCTAACGCCGGCGGTACGGGATTGGCCGCTGCGCAGATCTTTCGCCTTAAGGGTGACGGGTCGCAGGCCACTGAGCCGATCGCACAGTACGATCAGGGTCAGGCCATATTCATTCCAATCCCGATCGACCTTGGACCGGCTTCGGATCAGGTCTTTCTGGTCCTTTACGGAACGGGCATTCGAAACCGCACAGACCTCTCGACGGTGACCGCGACCATTGGCGGCGCGGCGGCCAGCGTTGTGTATGCGGGACCGGCTCCCGGGTTCGTTGGGCTCGATCAAGTCAACCTTCCTCTCTCTCGATCGCTCATTGGCCGTGGCGAGGTGACGGTCACACTCGTGGTTGAAGGGCGGTCGGCGAATCCGGTGACGGTGACGATCAAGTAGACTCAGCAACCCTGGAGACTGCTTGTTTGACGCACCGCAACTTGGAAATTGCAGGGCGTCTCGTTGCGTACTGCTTTTGCGTAATACTACTCGCCCGGACCGTCAATTTCCGCACCCAAGGTCCATCAGCCTGTCATTCTCCAATGACTTCGGGCGGCACGGCCCTTGCCAAACATAACCGTGCGGGATTGATTCGCGCGCGCGGCGGGGAAGCAGCGGGCTGACATCGGGAGGAACAGTGGGCGAGCATGACGTTTCGACAGCAGAGGATCCGGCTTTGGCTCAGGCGTTTATGAAATCGCTTCTCGCTGATGTCATGGCCCTCGAGCAGATGATTCTGGGCGGCCAGATCGAAAGCAACGTTCGTCGGGTTGGTGCCGAACAGGAGATGTTCATCGTCGACCGCGGCATGTCTCCGGCACCGCTCGCGCTGGAGGTTCTAGGAAGCGCTGGGGATGATCGGCTAACGACGGAGTTGGGCAAGTTCAATCTGGAGGCCAATCTCGCACCCCGACTGTTGACCGGCACCGGGCTCCGCGAAATGGAGGATGAACTTATCCAAGTGATCGGGATCGCGCGCGAGGCCGCCAGGCGCTTTGGCGCGGAGATTCTGCTCACGGGGATACTGCCGACGCTGCGGCAGTCGGACCTGACTCTGGACAATCTCACTCCAATCCCACGCTACTACGAACTAAATCGGACGCTCCAACGGTTGCGGGGCTCAGCGTACAATATTCACATCAAGGGACTCGACGAGTTTCAAACGACTCACGACAATCTTATGTTCGAGGCTTGTTGCTGCAGCTTTCAGATTCATTTGCAGGTCGGGCCGGCAGAGTTTGCAGGGCTCTATAACCTGGCACAGGCTATCTCGGCACCGCTTCTCGCCGTCGCCGCCAATTCGCCTCTCCTCATGGGACGTCGTCTCTGGCATGAAACCAGGGTTGCACTCTTCCAGCATTCCAACGATGAGCGCTCGATCGCACGTCAGGCACGGAGCCATCCACCGCGGGCAAGCTTCGGCGAAGGCTGGATCAAGGATTCGGTCATCGAGATCTTCCGTGAAGAGATCGCCCGCTTCCGGGTCATCCTTGCAAGGCAGATCGACGAGGACCCGCTTGCGTTGCTGGCCGAGGGCAAGTTGCCGCAACTAACCGCATTGCGCCTGCACAATGGCACGGTCTGGCGATGGAACCGACCCTGTTATGGAGTGAGCGAAGGTATCGCCCATTTGCGTATTGAACACCGCCCGATGCCGGCCGGCCCTTCCCCGATTGATGAAATGGCGAATGCAGCGTTCTTCTATGGGCTCATGGCGGCGCTTCCCACTGAGTATGGCGCGATTGACAAGGTGTTGAAGTTTGACGACGCCAAGAGCAATTTCTTTGCCGCTGCCCGCTACGGTCTAAAGGCGCAGTTGGCCTGGGTCGGTGGACGACATGTTCCAGTAGCGGGGCTCATCCGCGAGCACCTGCTACCAGCGGCGCGCGCAGGTCTTCGCCAGGCGGGAGTCGACTCGAGCGATTGCGACCGATATCTCGACGTCATCGAGGACCGGATCGATCGCGACCAGACAGGCGCGCTGTGGTCACTGAGGTCACTCGAAGGCATGGGCGAGGTGGGAACTCGCGAGTTGCGCCACCGGCGTCTGACTGCGGCGATGCTCGAGCACCAATTGACCGGAACTCCTGTTTCTCAATGGCCGCTGGCGGACCTCAGCGACACCGTCGGTTGGGGGAGTAGCCACAAGACAGTCTCTGAGTTCATGTCTACGGATCTGTTTACCGTCCGCCCCGACGATCTGGTGGACCTCGCAGCGAGCGTCATGAGCTGGAGGCACATTCGGCACGTGCCGGTAGAAGATGATGAGGGTCAACTTGTGGGGCTTATCTCGCACCGCGATCTGCTGCACCTGCTCGCAAAGGGCCTGCTGACACGGAATCAGAAGCCGATCACAGTGCGGGAGATAATGAAGCAGGATATCGTCACGGTCGCGGCCGAGACGCCAACCCTTGAGGCACTTGTCCTCATGCGACGTTGCCGGGTTGGATGTCTGCCAGTGACTGAGAAGGGCCGCCTCATCGGAATCGTCACCGCTTACGATTTCCTTACTCTTTCCGCTGAAATTATCGAAAAGACACAAGAGGAAGGTGCGGCTACACCCTGACCTGTGTTGTTGGGCCGCTTTCCCGGGGGAGGCGGAGATGAGATTCAAAAACCGTGTCGAGGCCGGCAAGATACTGGCTCAGTCGCTTAAAGAATATGCCGCCCGGGAGGACGTCATCATCCTTGCGCTGCCTCGCGGCGGGGTTCCTGTCGCATTCGAGATCGCCGAGGCTCTCGATGCGCCATTGGACGTCCTGGTTGTTCGCAAGCTGGGTGTGCCAGGAGAGGAGGAACTCGCCATGGGTGCGATTGCGTCAGGCGGTGTCCACGTGCTCAACGACGAAGTCGTGCGGGGGCTCGGGATCTCGGGAGCCACGATTGAAGCGACTGTGCAGTGGGAACTCCGTGAGCTAAACCGTCGAGAGAAGTCATATCGTGGGGAGCGCGCTGCACCGAACTTAAAGGAACGCACCGTCATCCTGGTGGACGACGGATTGGCCACGGGATCAACAATGCGCGCGGCTGTGGCGGCGGTGCGTAGGCAGCGGCCGTCGAGCATTGTCGTTGCAGCGCCCGTCGCCGCGGCCTCGTCCTGTGAATTGTTCAACGCTCCTGACCAAGGCCTGAGTTGTGTTTGCGCGGAATGTGTCGCGCCGTTCTTCGCAGTCGGTATGTGGTACGAGAATTTTGCCCAAACCACTGATGAAGAAGTCCGTCATTTTCTTGGCCTTGCGTGGCGTCGAAATGCGAGCGACCCGATTGAGGGTCATAGCCTTGAACGGCCTAACCCATAACACCACCTGGGGAAGGAGGAGAGATGAGCGACCAGACAGACAAGTGTGCGAACCGATCGTGTCACTGCCCCGTTCTAAGCGGCGGCCAATTCTGTAGCGACCATTGTGAGCGGGCGGAGACGGACCCGGACACTGGCACCTGTCAATGCGGCCATGTTGAGTGTCAGCGCGAGCCAACGCTTTAGCCTGAACCGATCAGGAATGCGGTTGTTTGCCGTCTTAAACGCTGTCTGGGGCTCCGAATTGCTGAGGCGCCGTGTCTACCAGAGTCTGAACCGTTCAGAGGACGACCCTGAGCCAACATCGACGGGCCGCGGCTGCGGGTGGCTTGGCTGTCCACTCGTCCCTCCCCCCGCCTCGTCACTTCCAAGTTGTCTGTGGTAACATCCCCACCGCTAGCCGACATCAAGTGCTAAGCCGCCTCGATTCGCAGTGGGAAGGCCCCGTTCGACGAACACCGCCGTCAATTGCATCGATTGTCATGACTCGATAAGGAGAAATCAGAATGAGTCGCATTCTTGCCGTCGCCACGACCCTGCTCCTGACCGTGTGTATCGGCTTCGCTCAGGGGCAACGTACTGGTCGCAACCCTGCCGAGCAGCAGCAACAGCCCCAGCAACCACCGTCCCAACCGACAACACAGCCAGACGCGAGACGTGCTGCGGCGCCAGAGGAAAAGAGCTCGATCACACACCACAGCGCTCGCATTGGTGGCCAGCAGATCAATTACACCGCGACGGCTGCGACCTATATCATCAAGGCCGATGATGGCACGCCGAAGGCCAGCTTTTTCTTTGTCGCGTACACGAAGGAGAGCGTGCCCGACCTGTCCAAACGGCCACTCTCGTTTGTCTACAATGGCGGCCCGGGCTCGGCCTCTTCGTATACCCACATGGGCCTCGGTCCAAGACGGATTGTGCTGACCGATGATGGTCTCGGGATGCCGGCACCTTATTCGACTATCGAGAATGGCGATTCCTTTCTTGACAGCACCGATATGGTATTTGTGGATGCGATCTCAACCGGCTATAGCCGGCCGGCACCCGGTGAGAACACGGCGCAGTTCTACGGCGTTGTCCAGGACGCGACTTACTTTGCAGATTTCATCTACCAGTACTTGACGCGCACCGAGCGTTGGGCCTCACCAAAGTTTCTCATCGGTGAGAGCTACGGGACGACGCGTTCTGCGCAACTGTCGTATGTGCTGCAGCGACGACACCAGATCTATCTCAATGGCGTCGTC
>JANNRD010000472.1:0-2169 GCA_031401095.1 Acidobacteriota bacterium | reverse complement strand
CCCCAGTTCCAAGCCCAATCCTGGTCGAAGCGTATGATCTGCTAAGAAAGCGCGGCTATGAGATTGTCGAGAGCATCGCCGAGGAAGTGCTCACCGCTTGTGACGCGACGGAGGTCGAGCACGACCTCTACATCCTCAAGTCCCACACGGAATTGTCGCTGAGTCTGGCTGGCGTACTCTATACGCGCGGCGCACAACTTCTCAATCCATATCCTTCGTGCGCGATGACGCAAAACAAGATCGTCGTGTCGAGGCTCCTCCGCGCGGCTGGCGTCCCTGCACCGAGGTCCTGGGTGACTGGAGATTTCTCGCTTCTTCGGGATTTAGCGTCGTCGAGTTCATTGATCATCAAGCCATACATGGGTCATCGCGGAGCGGGGATCCTGAAGATCGACAGCCGAGACCAGCTCGCAGCTCATTCCGCGCCCGATTTCCCGGTCATCGTCCAGGAGTTCAAGCCGGGTTCGGGCGAGGACCTTAAGGTGTATGTCGTCGGCGACCAGGTATTTGGTGTCCAGAAGCCGTTTTCTGAGACTAGCTTCGCCGTGCCAGGCAGGCCAGTGCCCATCAGTGACGAGATTCGCAAGATATCGCTTCTTGTCGGAGAGGTTTGCGGGCTCGGTCTCTACGGCCTCGACTTCATCGAAAGCCCTGACGGTCCGTTCGTCGTCGACGTCAACTACTTCCCGGGTTACAAGGGAGTCCCCAACGCCGCGAACATGATCGCCGACTACATTGACGGGTATGCACGGGGAAAGTTTGAGCTGAAGTCACCGGGAGCTCCAACGGCGAAGGCGGAGGTGGCCGCGGATTAGTAATGGCGATTCCGGATCGAGCCGACTCCCGGAAGCGCAGGAGACCATGCGGGGAATGCGTTCGATTCGGACGGACCGGAAGCCAATCAACAATTCGCTGATCGCCATCCTGGCTGAAGGCTTTTCATCGCGGCTGAGCTTCGGGATCATCAGTTTTGTTCTGCCGCTCTTTGCTTACCGCCGCCTTGGACTAAGCCTGACAGAGGTTGGACTTCTCTTTTCGCTCAACCTCATTGCCGAGCAGGCCTTCAAGCCGGTCATGGGTTGGGTAGCTGACCGGATCGGTCTGCGGCTTAGTTTCACGGTCGCGATCGGTTTGCGAAGTGCGGTTGCCCTCTTACTGGCCTTCGCGACCGTCCCGTGGCAGGTGTACGGCATTCGACTGATCCACGGATTTTCCGAATCTTTGCGTGATCCGTCGGTCAATGCGCTGATCGCTGAACATAGCGAGCCGGCAAACCTCGGGTCATCATTCGCCTGGTATTCGACCGCAAAGATGGTTGCAGGCTCGATCGGTAAGGCATTCGGCGGCATCTTGCTTGTCTGGACGGGCACCAATTATTCGTCGGTCTTTCTCATCGCGTTCGGGCTTTCAGTGCTTCCGCTTCTGGTTGTCGCGCGTTACGTTCGAGCGCCAGACGAGCGCGACGAATCGCTGCCGACCGGATCGACTTCGGTTGGCCGCGAGACCATCACCGAGCCTGCGCCGCAGCGAAAGACGCTCGTCTCGGTTGGCGTCCTCGGGTTTCTTCTGGCCACGACCGCGCATATGGTGCAGCAACTCTTCCCGCTCCTCGCGACTGAGTATGCGGGTTTGAATATTTCACAGACGAGTGCGATCTACGCGGTCTCAGTCGTGCTGCTGCTGGTCTCGGGACCGCTCTTTGGCTGGTTGTCGGACAACGTCAGCAGGAGAGCAGTGCTCATGATCCGGGGACTGGCGAATTCCGTTTCGTCGATTCTCTACTGGCTCGTCCCGACGTTTGGCGGGCTAGCGATCGCAAGTATCGCGGACAGCCTTGGCAAGGCAGCGTTCCGGCCCGCCTGGGGAACGCTCATGGCTCAGATGTCGAGCCATGACAGACGTCGGCGGGCAAGGACCATGGGCTACTTGAGCCTTGGTGAGGGACTGGGTGAAACACTCGGTCCCATACTTGGTGGACTCCTCTGGCACGTCTGGGGAATACCTGTCCTGTTTAGCGTTCGGCTGATTCTGGCCTTGATCGGAGAGGCGTATGCTCTGAGGATGGTGACGCCATCGGTGTCCGGTGATCGACAAACGGCCACCCGAAGGATCGAGTAGCAGGAGGATGCAACCCCTCCAATGTGAAGAGCCACTTCCTAATAATAAACC
>JANNRD010000471.1:0-1792 GCA_031401095.1 Acidobacteriota bacterium | reverse complement strand
ACCTCACAACTGAGTCAACCTTAGGAGGACATATGAACCCGCAACCTGATCTCACCCCATCGGGCGCACCTTCCAGTGCGGACTCCCCCGGAGTCATCGCCGGAGCCATCGGACGATTGACCGGCATCTACTTTTCTCCCAGTGAGACCTATCCAGGCATTGGCCGCGCGCCAAAGTTCATCCTCCCAATGATCCTCCTTGGACTAGTCGTGGCTCTCTCGAGTTTTGTGCTGACCAACCGCATTGGCTATGAAAATCTCATCAGAAAGCAGATGGAGCCGATTGTCCAGGCCGGCTGGATCACACAAGAGCAGGCTGATGTGCAGATTGAGAGGCAGACGAGCGGTGCTGCAGCCACGTGGGGGAAAGTGTCGGGGCCGATCTTCGGCGCGATTGGCTACGTCATCGTGATTCTCGCCCTGACCGCGCTTTTCAAATTGGTCAGTATGGTGGTTGGCGCCGAGAATGACTTTAAGCCCTTACTCGGGGTTACCGCCTGGACTTTCCTCGCGCTTGGAATAGTCCAGACCGCGCTCATGATCATGGTGCTGTACCTTAAATCCCCTGACGATATAGACATCATGAATCCCGTGGGCTCGAATCTGGCGGCGCTACTATCGGTGGTTTCGACCTCGATCCCGAAGTTTCTAAAGGCGCTGGCATCCTGGGTCGATGTTTTTGGCATATGGCGGATTTTTCTGCTCGCGATCGGCTATGCAGCTGTCTCGCGCAAGCTGAAGACAGCGACCGCAGCAGCCTTTCTGATCGTCCTCTACCTGATCGGGGCGGTTATCTTCTCGGCGGTCGCTTCGATGTTCGGTTGAGAGGAGTGGGTTTGAATCGCCATGACCAACCCGGAGGTAGCGGAGATTCTTGGACGGATTGCCGATCTCATGGAGCTTCAGAAAGGCGATCAGTTCAAGATCAGGTCGTACCGATCTGCCGCTGATATGATCACCGGACTACAGACTTCGCTGAGCGAGATGGCTGCCGCGGGCGGGGCCACCGAGCTACGCAAGCTTCCAGGCATCGGCGACGCGATCAGCAGGAAGATCATCGATCTGCTCGAAACTGGAACGACCCAGCTCTACGAGGATCTGAGAGCGGTGACCTCAGAGACTGTGCTCGATCTCCTCAAGATTGGTGGCGTCGGCATGAAGACTCTCGAGATTCTCCACGATCAGTTCAAGATTCGGAGTCTGGATGACTTCGCGAAGTTTGTCGCTGGTGGTGGTCTCGAGAGCGTGCCCAGGCTCGGCGAGAAGACGCGCGCCCGCATCAAGGCCTCTTTGCAGAAGAGAGGCTACGAGATCGAAAGCCCGTGAGGGCCAGCAACACGAACCGCGCGAAGTTGTTGGCCCCCAGAGAGTCGGGAAGCTAGTTGTGCTGCGTCGGCAAGTGCTCTAAATAGCACCTGCAAGAACCTACTCCCAACAAGAAGCATACGCCCGGGCAGACGCTATTGCACTCTTCACAAGTATCAAAGACAAACCTTGCCGCGTTCGGCTTGAGGTCAATAGTCGCGCCTACCTTAGGAAGTGCCTTCAGTTTCCGGCCGGCAAAAGTGGCCTCTTTGCCATCAACCATGACGACGAAGGTTTTGTCCTTAGCATTTACCCGAATGACCTTACCGGTGATGGCTTTTGGGGTGTTCTTGTCGTCTGATGCAGCCTTGTAAACATTGCTTCTTGACGTATTAAGGTTGGTTGCTTGCAATGGCCCATTGGGAGGCTGTGTGTAGGTGATGTCAATCACCTCCCCGACCGCCGGGAGCGCCTTCAGCGCGACCGCG
>JANNRD010000470.1:0-3552 GCA_031401095.1 Acidobacteriota bacterium | reverse complement strand
CGCGTCTTTTCGCGTTCTTCGCGCCTTCGCGTGAGTCTTCCTCTTCCTTCCCCAATCCAGAATCTAAAAGCCACAATCCTACTAGTGCGGGTGCTGCAGGTAATGGAGCCGCAACAGGTCAGTGCCGTAGTCATTGCCGTTTGGCGTCCGCACAACCGTATGAATGTGATTGCGAGTGGGACCGGAACGTCCAAGGGCAATCGGCGGCTGATGGTCGAATTCAATGAGAAGCACCGAGCTCTGAATGCGGTAATAGAAGACTCCATCGGCTGCCGCACTGCCAATCCAGGCGAACCATGTCTCACCAAGACGAGCTTCCACTTCAGACATCTTGACCCTCGCGTGCCCGCCATCCATGTTGCCGACGTACTCGCCAATCACTTCGAGTAACGTCTTCTTCTGCGCGCCAGTCAATTGCGACGCCAGAATACCTGAGTAATCAAGCACGAGGTTGTCCTTGTAGGCCTCTGAGAGATTATTCGCGCGAACTTTGTCTTTTGTTATTGTGGCTTTTGCTTGCTGGTCGCTGTTAAGAGACTGCATGAACGCAAGCCCCTTATTCTGCTCATCCTGCATAACGACGGTGCCCTTGAACTTCCCTGACTCCGCGCGAACCGGCTCGGAACCCATGAAGGACGGTGTCATGACCACCTGATCGCCGAGCACAAAGTAGTTAATAATCACGTGGTGACCGTCGAGCTGCCAGCCCCACGGCTCGGCTGCGGACGGTTTGCCCATCACTGTTATCCAGTAGAGCCACTCGCCGTACTCGTTGAAGTTGTTGGTCAACTCCGCCAGCGTTCCATTGAGATGCATGATCTTCTGAGTCTTCTCAAGGCCCTTGACGCTGAGACTTGCGCGAAAGAGCCCGAAAGCCAGGCGGCGTTGCTCCTCAGTCATCTCCTTAAAGCTGGTGCCCTGACGTGGTGGAAAATGACGGTTGTCCCACTTGCGCCATTCAGGATCATTGACCGCAAACAGGGTCTTGCTTCGCTGCTCGGTGGTCAGCCCGGCGATGAAGGCATCGGCGGCCTCCCGCACCGGAGCTGTCGAGACCCCGGTTGCCTTGATCTTGAAGAGCCCCTCCCTGATCTTACCGTCGGTTGTTACTCCCTTGAAAGGCTCGGCTGTGCCCTGCACGCTCGGGTCCGGACGCTGTGCCGGAGTCTGTGGCTGCGCCGTCTGCAATTGCGCCTGACGAGCACCAATGAGAGTCAGGGTGAGGACTCCGAGAAGGGGAACAATGAGCCTCGTGATTTTCATAGCGGATATCTCCAATGGCGTTGTCATGGGAATCGAAAGTCACACAAGGACTACACGGACACGAGGAACCGTAGTGGGCGGATTCAGTCCATTCTGTCCTTGCTGTCCTTTGGGTCCCTTTCTACCTACTGCTCGTGCAACGGCGTCACAGCGTCAGGCTTCTCCTTGCTGCGTTCTTCCAGATGATCCTTCAACTTTAGATGCGGCACACCATCGACCAACCATCTGGGAGCTGGCTTGCCCTTCAAGTGGTAATCGAGAAACTCCTTCATCCTGACGGTGTAGTCCTTGCGATTCGCCGGCACCACCAGGCCATGATTCTCGCCCTTGTACTGCAACATAACCACGGGCTTCTGCATTCGCCGCAAAGTGCTGAAGTATTCGATCCCCTGAGTGAAGTCAACGGCGCCGTCCTTGTCGTTATGCAACAGGAGCAGCGGCGTCTTCACATTCTTCGCATGAAACACCGGGGAATTTCGAATGTATGCCTCGACGTTGTCTACCGGACTGCCCGTGAAGCGACCCTGACTGCTCTCGAAGATCGCCATGTTGCCGCTACCCGAATTCCAGTAAATGAGGTTGTACATGCTGATCATATCGGTCAGCGCCGCGCCAGCAATGGCGGCCTTGAACGCATTTGTCTGTGTGATCAGAAAGGCTGTCTGATAGCCACCCCACGAATGCCCGTGGATCGCGACATTTGCCCGGTCGACAACACCGGTCTTGATTGCCGCCTCAAGCGCTGGCAAGACACACCAGACCGCTGACATCCCGGGATCATTTATCTTGTACGTGATGTCCGGCATAAGCACGGCGTAGCCCTGGCTGGTATAGACCGATTTGTTAAAGCCATTGGCTGACGGCGGCACGTATCGGTTGAGACCGTCGGAGAGTTTCTCGTAGATGTAAACCATCGTCGGGTAGCTCTTGCCGGGTTCGTAATTCGCCGGGAGGAAGAGGGCGGCCTGAAGCTTGTCGCCTTTTGCACTGGTGTAGTCAATCAGCTTCTGCCCGTCCGACCAGAGAAAGTCCTTCTGCTGCGGATTGGTGGTCGTCAGTTGCTTGCCGCTACTCAGCGAGGCATCGGCGATGTGGTACTCGGGTGAGTCCTTGTACGTATCGCGCGTGTAGAAGTAGGCATCGGTCTTCTTTGCCTTGACCAGTCCGGAGAACCCGGCGTCATCCCAAAGCAGCATCTTTGGACCTGGCTTCCCGTTCTCCAGCCGCGCAATACCATTCTTCTTTGTCCATTCACCGTAGACCGAAATGTAGACCGGGTTGCTGAGATCGATTCCCTTCTCTTCGGGATCCAACTGGAAGCGGCGCTGATACCGTATGCCATCCCTCTTGCCATTGACGGTCAGATTGACGGCCTGGCCAGAGCGCGCGGGCACATTCCAGATGTCCCATCCATCGGAGATCAGAACCGAGCTGCTGTCTTTCGTCCAGCCCAATGGGAGTCGAGGTGGTTTGACGACATTGTGATCGTCCTCGTCGTTGTAGAAGGCTGCCGGCACCTTCGCGGTCATGTTATTCGACTGGCCCGTCGCCAGATCATACGAAAAATACTGACCGTCCTCGTAGTACAAGAGCTGTGTCCCGTCGGGAGAAACACTGAACGACCACCTGCTCTTTTTCAATGCCTGTTTACGCGCGCCGGTCTTGAGGTCGACGACGTAGACATCCTGGTAACGACGCCCATCGAGGTTGCTCAGCAGCTCATAGTTGCGATCGTCATAGCCTATCGCCCACTTGCGTTTTGGATTGGCATTCACCTGCCGCAGATTCTCGTCGGCGAGCCGGATAAACTTCTTCTCCGGGATCTGATAGATCGCGAGGTAGCTGAAGTTCTTGTCGGTGTTCTCTTGAACCTGTTGCTGGGCCTGGAGCCGCTTGTCCTGCCAATGCCAGAGAACGAGTGCTGGTATTTCGGGCTCATCATCGCCTCTTCGGCCGGCCATTGCCGGGATCGGTGGCGGACCATCGCCTCCCTGCCTGTCGCCAACCGGCTCCTTGTCTGCCTTCTTCCGTTTAACCTCGTGAATTCCGAAGAGGATCGAGGTCAGATCCTCGCCGAGCGTCGGGTTGCGATTGGGGCTGACCGTCATGCCAACGGGAAAGGTTGGGTCTTCCTTCGGGTTGTAGACCGTTTTCTGCGGAGCGCCGGGAGCGAAACCGGTGAATGCGACAACGCTGTACAGCTTGTCTTCCCAAGCCTTGTCCTCGACTCCTTTGACCGTCGTCAGACCATCGAAGTTGTCCGTCCAGGTCAGTCCTCGATAGCTCGCC
>JANNRD010000469.1:0-4171 GCA_031401095.1 Acidobacteriota bacterium | reverse complement strand
TGGGATTCCTGACGGCGCGGAGATGCGCACCGCGGGTGACCGCGAGAGCTTTCGCCGCTGGTTCACGGCAATTGCCGAGGCGCAATTCTATCGGGTGAGCGATGGCTGGTCCGCTGAGCAACAGGATTGTGCCGGCCTGGTGAGATTTGCCTGGCGGGAAGCTCTGCGCCCACACGACCGGACATGGATGAAGACCGTTGGCGGGATAAACGAACCGGTCGCCCCCGATCTCACGGTCTCGAGACTGATGGACTTCCCACCTGGCGGAAAGCTCTTTCGGACTGCCTTCGGAGCCTTCAGGGAGGGCGACCTCAAAGATGGAACATTCTCAGAGTTCGCCGATGCCAGAACCCTCAAGAACTACAACGTCAACTTTGTCGGCCGAGACCGGCGTGAAGCTCGGTCAGGAGATTTGCTCTTCTTTCATCAGCCCTGGATGCAGAGCTTCCCGTTTCACGTCATGATCTTTCTTGGAGAAGCTCGTGAGGCCGGCGAAGGCGCCAGTGACTGGGTCGTCTATCATACAGGTTCCGGGGCAGGTTCCGGGGCAGGTTCCGGGGTGCGGCTGTCTGCGCGGCCGTCGCCGAGCCCCGACGGCAATGGTGTCGTCACCGGGCGGGGCACAATCAAGAAGGTTCGTCTTTCCGTCCTTGACCACCACCCGAACACGCGCTGGCGGCCAGTCATCGATAACGCAAACTTCCTCGGCTATTACCGGCTGAAGATTCTCGACTGAATATATGAAGACACGGAATTGGCTCATTTCGATTGCGACCTATCTCGGAATACTGGCGTGTGCCTTTTCGTACTCGACGGTGCGGCCGCGAGCGCAAGGCGGGACAATCGCAGCACCCACCGCATCGCCCCAGACAGGTCCGACTGCAAAGCCGCATTTCTCGCTCTCGACCAATCGCACTTACGGCACAACCGACAAGCCGCGTGTCTGGATCAGCTATCAGGACATCGACTATCTCGATTTCCGCGTCTACAGAGTCAAGGACCCGCTCACCTTCTTCAAGCAGCTCAATGATCCGCATCAGATGGGCGAGCAGGAGAAGACTCAGGTGACCTCCGACTACAAGCGCACACCCTCCGCCCTCGAACGCCTGCGTTCATTCAAGAGCTCGATCTACTACGGGTTCAAGGGCTACATCAGAACGCAACTGCGGCAGGAGTCGCGCGTCACTTTCAATGACAAGTTCCGCTCGGGAGCGCGACGGCCTCTCTTTGAAGCCGATTACGCGAGGGTTCCGCTGCTCAATCCGGATCAGATGGTCAAGAGTTGGCGCGAGATGCTGACGCCTCTCGCAAATGAATATGACTCGCGCAACGTCCCGCTCGACCGGCAGCCACCCGGGGTCTATCTGGTCGAAGCGGTCAATGGCGACCTTCGCGCCTACACCATTGCCGTCGTCACCGATCTCACTGTGCTCACCAAGACCGCCCCAAGCGGGGAGATTATTGTCTACGCCGTCAACCGCAAGTCGGGTGAGCCTCGAGCCAATCTTCGCGTCGAAGTTGTCAAAGGCCGGAAGCTTCTGGCGGAAGGAATCACTGATCGCGACGGTGTCATGAAGTCGAGGGTGACGCGCGAAAAGGACGAGAAGAAGACGGATACACCGGCCGAGGATGTCGATCCGGACGAGGAGCGGAGTGACGTCGGAAACGACTCTTATCTGATCATGGTCAGCGGGGGTGACCAGTTCGCGATCTCGGACCTTGAGCCATACTACTTCGGTTGGTACGACCAGGAGAGTGGGGACCAGAGCCTGATCAGTTATATGTATACGGATCGCCCGATCTACCGTCCGGATCAAAAGGTCTTCTTCAAGGGTATTCTTCGCCGACTCGGTGAGAACGGGTATCAGACACCGAGCGGACAGAAGGCGAGAGTGACGGTGCAGGATCCTAAGGAAGGGAAACTGCTTGAACGCGAAATAGCGCTCTCGCCGCGCGGAACCTTTAATGGTGAGGTCGATATCGCCGGTGGTGCACCTCTTGGAGGTTATCAAATCACCGTCAAGGTCGGCGAGGACAAGGCGACGAGCTACTTCGAAGTCGCTGAGTACAAGAAGCCCGAGTACAAGGTGACGGTCAGAACTCCCAAGCAGTTCGTTGCTGCTGGCCAAAAGACGAAATTCACCATCGAGGCGAAATACTTCTTCGGAGCCCCGGTCGCCAACGCCGGGGTTCAGTACTACATCTATCGCTCCCGCTACCACCACTGGTGGTGGCGCACGGAAGATGACGGCCTCGGCGCCGATGAGAACGAGGACGAAGAGGGAGGCGGCTACGGTTACGGCAACGATATGGTCAAGGACGGCGAGGCACGGCTGGACGCGACTGGCCGGCTGGAAGTCGACTTCGCCGTCCCTGCTCCGGATGAGAAGGACCCGTGGGATTACAACTACAGACTGGAGGCTCAGGTCACCGATTCAGCGCGGCGCGCGATTGATGGCCGTGCCAGTTTTGTTGGAACTCGTGGGACGGTCGTCGCCACCGCGCAGCCGGAGCGCTATGTCTATTACCAGGGAGACAACGCGCGCATCAAGATCAGAACGTCCGACTACGAGGGAAAGCCTGTCGCCTCGAAACTAACGCTGAAGTTCATCAAGCGGACGTGGGACAAGGTCGAGACTTCGGGAGAGGACAAATACACGCGCTTCGAGTACAAGCTACGCGAGACCGAACTCTCCTCACTCGAGGTGAACACGAATGCGCAAGGCGAGGCCTCCTACGATTATCGCGTTCCGGGCACGGGCAGCATCTACCTCAAGACGATCGTCAACGAGGGCGGCAAGGAGATCGTCTCCCTCGGTGGTTACCTTTGGGCAGCTGACAAGGAGCAGCGTTGGGCAGACTTTGCTTTTGAGGATTACGGTTCGATCAAGCTCGTTCCCGACAAGAAGACGTATCAGCCGGGTGAAACGGCGCACGTGCTCGCCATGCTTCCGACCGATGGAGCGCATCTGCTGGTCACTACCGAACTGGCGGGCGTGCTCAGCGCGCGTCGCATCGATGCTCCCGGTCGTGCGGTCATGATCGACGTACCGATAGAGGCGCGCTACGCGCCCAACGTCTATCTGACGGTTGCCTACGTCAGGAACGGCGAGATGTATACGAGCGACAAGATGCTTGCTGTACCGGCTCGTAACAAGTTCCTCAGTCTCGAAATCGTGCCGGACAAAAAGGAGTACAAGCCGCGGGATGTTGCGTCGTACACGGTTCTGGCCCGGCAGGCAGATGGCTCTCCGGCGGCAGGCGCTGAGTTGAGTTTCGGGGTTGTCGACGAGGCGATCTACAGTGTGCGCCCCGACACGAGCGGCGACATTCGCCGAGCCTTCTACGGTCGTCGGTATAATCGCGTTCAGACAAACTTCTCGACTGCGTTCAGCTTTACTGGATACTCTGCGGACAAACCGGTCAAGCTGGCGAGGGACAGAAGAGCATTTCAGCTGGCCGACTTCAAGAACGAGTCTCAGTACGCGGAGCCGACTATCCGGAAGGATTTCAGGGACACGGCGTACTGGCAGGCGGATGCGGTCACAGGGGCGGACGGGAAAGCGACGGTCAGGGTCCCGCTGCCGGACAATCTGACGACCTGGCGTGCGACAGCGCGTGCCGTGACGACTGACACGCAGGTGGGTGCGGCGCTCTCAAAGGTACTTGCGCGGAAGGATCTGATTCTGCGGCTCGAGACTCCACGTTTTGCCACGGAAGGCGACACGGTGACGATCTCGGGCATCATTCACAACTATCTTGACTCGGAGAAGGTGACCAAGGTCTCCTTGGAAGTCACCGGCGGGCAATTGCTGGAAGCTCCAAACCAGATGCTGACGATCGCGAAACAGGGTGAGCAGCGGGTTGATTGGCACATCTCAACCTCGCAGGTGGGTGAGATGAGATTGCTCGCGAAGGCCCTGACGGATACGGAATCGGACGCGATTGAACTGCCGATACCGGTGGTGCCGGTTGGGCTGCACGAAACGCGAGGCGGGACATCGACGGTCGCAAATGAGAATGGTGAAACGACGCTTGTGCTTGAAGTGCCCGCGAACGCGACTGCTCAATCGCGAACGCTGCGAATCGAGGCGGCGCCTTCGATTGCCGGGACGCTTTTCGGGGCACTCGACTATCTGACCAGCTTTCCATACGGCTGCACCGAGCAGAC
>JANNRD010000468.1:0-19769 GCA_031401095.1 Acidobacteriota bacterium | reverse complement strand
GCGGGTTGGTTGACTCCGTGGCGAAACTGAGCCGCTACCCCAAATTGACACAGTCTGTCCGGGTCAACTATCATCCATAGTTCCTGATCGCGCCGGAAGCGGCACAAGGGAGCTAGCCTTCTTATGAAGTATCCCGCCGAGACGGAGAGCATCAAGAAAGACCAGCAGGAATGGGAAGAGAACTGTCTCGCGCCTTCGCTTGCGAGGATGCCCGAGTCGCAAAGCTCATTCTCGACGGTCTCCCTGCGCCCGATCAAGCGGCTCTATACCCCGGAAGACATCGAATCGATAGATTTCAATCACGAGGTCAGTTTCCCTGGTGCTCCGCCCTATACTCGCGGGATTCATCCGACCGGGTATCGGGCAAGGCTCTGGACGATGCGTCAGTTCGCTGGGTTCGGCTCTGCCTTCGATACAAATGAGCGATTCAAGTATCTCCTCGATCACGGCCAGACGGGTCTCTCGGTCGCATTCGACCTTCCGACACTGATGGGGTATGACTCAGATCACGCCGTTTCAGAGGGTGAAGTAGGCAAGTGTGGAGTTGCGATCGCTTCGCGCGAAGATATGGAAGCTCTCTTCGAGGGAATTCCATTGGAGCAGGCCACGACGTCGATGACGATCAACGCCCCTGCCTCGATGATCTTTGCATTTTTCCTGGCGACCGCTGAAAAACAGGGGGCGACGTGGCGCAATATCTCGGGCACGCTCCAAAACGACATTCTCAAGGAGTACATCGCGCAGAAGGAGTGGATCTATCCGCCGCGCCCGGCGATGCGATTAATCACCGACACGTTTAAGTTTTGCGCCGAGGAAATGCCGAGATGGAACTCGATCTCTATTTCGGGCTACCACATTCGCGAGGCTGGTGCGACCGCGGCCCAGGAGTTGGCTTTTACTCTCCGTGATGGCATCGAGTATCTCGACTATGGCATCCGCGCCGGATTGGATGTCGACGAGTTCGCGCCGCGACTCTCCTTCTTCTTTAACGCGCACAATGATTTCTTTGAAGAGATCTGCAAATATCGCGCTGCCCGGCGCATCTGGTATCGGGTCATGAAGGAGCGTTTCAACGCTCAGAACCCGCGCTCATGGCAGTTACGATTCCACACACAGACTGCAGGCGTCAGCCTGACGGTTCAACAACCGATAAACAACATTGTCCGCGTCGCGATTCAGGCTCTCGCGGGCGTTCTCGGGGGGACACAGAGCTTACACTGCGACGGTTACGATGAAGCGATGGCGCTCCCGACCGAGCGGGCCGCATTGATCGCGCTTCGAACGCAGCAAATCATCGCTCATGAGACCGGCGTCACGAACACTGTCGATCCTCTGGGCGGCTCCTATTTCATTGAACGCCTGACCACAGATCTCGAGGAAGAGGCCTGGGACTACTTCAGCAAGATCGACGCCATGGGCGGCATGATCGAGGCGATTGAAGCTGGCTATCCGCAAAGAGAGATTCAGGAGTCTGCTTATCAGTTCCAGCGGGCAGTCGAGCGCAAGGAGAAGATCATCGTCGGGGTCAACGAGTTCGTCGCTGAGGGCGACGATCTCAGGGAGTCGAACATTCTGCAGATTGATGGTTCGGTGGCGACACTGCAGGAGGAACGACTCGCTCGTTTGCGGTCGACTCGCAATCAGGCAGGGGCAACTCGTGCGCTCGACCAGTTAAAACGAGGGGCCGAAGACCCGGATATGAATACCATGTCACTCCTGATCGACTGCGCGCGCGCCGACTGCACGCTTGGTGAGATGTGCGATGCGCTACGCCCCATCTTTGGCGAGTATCAGGAACCTGATTTCTAGGCGGCGACAGAATATCGGGACTACCCACCCGCTCGCATTGAAGAGTCTCGTGGACGTGCCCGGACTGGGGTACTGGAAACGAAAGGGAGATTGCATGAACAAGATTCACCGTCTGCGGTTGGCATTCCTTGCCTTGACCCTCGCAGCATCCACCTCACCGGTCATTTCTCAAGGCAAACCTGGTGGGGCAACCTCGATACCGAAGGTTGTTTTCAAGGATCTCAAACTGAAGAACGGTTTGCGTGTTCTTCTGGTCGAGGATCACAGCGCGCCGGTCATCTCGCTGGGGCTGATATATGATGTCGGCTCGCGCAACGAGAAGCCCAGGAGAACCGGATTCGCGCACCTCTTCGAGCATATGATGTTTCAGGGCTCGGAGAACATCGGCAAGAGCGAACACTTCATCCTGATCGACAACAATGGCGGCCAGATGAACGGGACGACAAACGAAGAACGAACTCTCTACTTCGAAACACTGCCTGCAAATCAGCTTGATCTGCTGCTCTTCCTTGAAGCCGATCGGATGCGCAGTCTCGACATTTCCAAGGTCAACCTCGACAACCAGCGTAATGCGGTTCAGGAAGAACGTCGACTCGGTATCGACAATCAGGCGTACGGCAAGCTCTTCGAGAAATTCGGCGAGACGATGTTCGACAATTTCAACTACAAGCATTCAGTCATCGGGTCAATGGACGATCTGAATGCGGCGACCGTCGACGATGTCCGCGAATTCTTCCGCATCTACTACGCGCCGAACAACGCTGTGCTTGCTCTTGTGGGAGACTTCAGGACTGACGACGCGCTCGCGCGAATCAAGAGAGTATTTGAGCCGATCCCGGCGCAGCCGATGCCTGGCCCGGTTGATGTCACTGAACCGGCACAGACCGCTGCGCGACGGTTCACTCTTGACGACCCGCTTGCTCAATTGCCGATGCTGCTGATCGGGTTCAAGGGGCCCACGGGCAACACTCCCGACGCTTATGCACTGCAGGTTCTTGGATCGGTTCTTGCGGGAGGCCAGAGCTCACGGCTTTATCAGAAGCTGGTCAAGGAGAAGCAGCTCGTCGTTCAGGTCAATGACGGTCTCGAGAGTCGTCGCGGACCTGGCATCCTGCCGATCCAGAGCGTCATCGCCCCCAATCGCAAGCCAGAGGAGGTTGAGGCTGTGATCTTGGAAGAGATCAACCGGATGAAGCAGACTCAGATTGAAACCTGGGAGTTGGACAAGGCCAAAACCAGCGCACGTCGTGCGGCTGTCCAGCAACGAGCAAGTTCGCTCGGTCTCGCGATCAACCTCGCTGAGGCGACCGTCGCCTACAAGGATCCAAACCTGACCAACACCAGATTCGATCGCATTTCAGCGGTCACGCGGGAAGATGTCATGCGCGTCGCGCAGAAATACCTGATCGAAACGAATATGACCGTCGGTCTCGCGATGCCAAAGGCAAAGGGAGCCACTGCAGGCGCTGGCGCAACCAGATAGCGGAGATATCACGTCATGAAGAAACTGAAACTCTATCTCGCTCGCACATCGAGGCTGGCAGTCGCGACTTCGCTCACTTCTCTGGTGGTCTTTGGACAAGGGACCGCGCCAGGGGGCCAGACGCAGTCGACAAAAGGCGCCGTTATCAAGGGTAAGGCGCCCGTCAGCAAGGATATACTGAGGGTCAAACTGCCAAAGGCCCAGGAGTTCAAGCTGAGTAACGGCTTGAAGGTTCTGCTGCTGGAAAACATGAAGCTGCCGAGCTTCTCGATGCAATTGGTGGTCTTGAGCGGAGGAATGTCAGACGCGCCGGACGCGGTCGGCGCGGCTCAGTTTACCAGCTCACTCTTGCGCGAAGGGACGAAGACACGATCGAGCAAACAGCTGGCAGAGCAGATCGATTCTGTCGGCGGTACACTGAACAGCAACGCCGGCCTGTCGACAGTCACGAGCGTCGTCAATTCTTCCGGGCTGACCGACAACCTCGATCAGATTCTGGAACTGTTCGCTGACGTTATCCTCAATCCCTCATTCCCGGAAGATGAGTTCAACAAGCTCAAGACGCGAACACTTGCCAACCTCCGGGCTCAAAGGTCGAATCCGGGATTTCTGGCAGCCGAGAAATTCTCTAGTGTCATCTATGGTGACCATCCGGCAGGGCGCCTCTCACTCAAGGCGCAGGATTTTGATCGCCTCTCTCCGGCGGTGCTACAAAAGTTTCACGCGGCCTACTATCGACCAAATAACGCCATGCTGACGATCGTTGGCCATGTTACCGCGGCGGAGATTACCCCAAAACTTGAAAAGGCCTTCGGCTCGTGGCGACCAGGCGAGGTGGCGGCAACGACGATCCCGAAGACCGGTGCCGTGGGCCCCTCGAAGATATATCTGATCCATCGACCGGGCTCCGTCCAAACGAATCTGCGCGCCGGCAATCAGTCGCTCGAAAGAACGGATCCGGATTACCCTGCCGTGCAGGTCATGAACCTCATTCTTGGCGGAGGGGGCAGTGCCCGACTCTTCCTCAATCTTCGCGAGGATAAGGGGTACACATACGGTGCCTACAGTAGTGTCACGGCGGCCAAGTATCGTGGGGCGTTCCAGGCAACCACGGATGTCCGAACCGAAGTTACTGATGGCTCGATGAAGGAGTTGCTTTACGAGCTGAAACGTATCCGCGATGAAAGGGTACTCGACAAGGATCTGGAGAATGCCAAGCGGCAGATTATCGGCGGCTTTGCGCTCCAGCTCGAATCACCGCAGGCACTCATCAGCAATATCGTCACCCAGAAGGTGTACAACCTGCCCGCAGACTATTGGGACACCTACCCGCAGATGATCGCCGCAGTAACCGCTGCGGACGTCCAGCGCGTCGCCAGCAAGTATATCGATATTGACCATCTGCAAGTGGTCGCCGTCGGTGACGCACAGAAGATCGGTGATGTGCTGAGGAAGTACGGGACTGTCGAGACCCTCGATACTGATGGCAAACCACTGGGCACAGCGATCCCTGATACTCGAGGGACCACGGCGACAGGCGCGGGAGCCAACATCGTCGGCATCTGGAATCTGACGGCAAAGGGTCCAAATGGCGAGCGGCCCCTCAAAGTATCGATCAAGTACGATGGCAAGCAGATTGGGGGAACACTCGAGACACCGGTTGGTGAGTTCCCAATTGTCGGGGGATCGCTCAATGGAGGCGACATAACCTTCAAGGTCAAGGCAGAAATTCAGGGAAATGCAACTGAGCTCGACTTCACCGGCAAAGTGGATGGCGATCAGATCAAGGGCCAGATGTCATCGACTTCCTTTCCGGCCTTCGATTTCACGGGAAAGAAAGAGAAATAGCGTCCGATTTTAGATTTGTTGTTTTGGGTTTTGGATTAAGGAACTATAGATTGTGGATTGTCGATCCTCGCTCCTGAATCCAACGTCGAGTGACTTATGAGGGAACAGAAGATCAGAGTTCTGCTTGCCAAGCCGGGTCTTGATGGTCACGATCGCGGCGTCAAGGTCATTGCTCGCGCTCTGAGAGACGCCGGCATGGAGGTCATTTACACCGGGTTGCGTCAGACTCCCGAGCAGATTGCGACTGCTGCTCTGCAGGAGGACGTCGACATTGTCGGGCTGTCGATACTCTCTGGGGCGCACATGACGATATTTCCCCGCGTGCATGATTTGATGGTCAAACAAGGCATGGATGACGTACTGCTGTTTGGCGGTGGGATCATCCCGGAGGATGATATTCCAAAGCTGAAGGAGCGCGGTGTGGCCGAAGTCTTCCTGCCAGGAACGTCGACGGAAGAGATCATCCGTTTCATCCGCGGCAACGTCAAGCCGAGGGATTGAGCCTTTGTGTTTGAGACAGGGAATGCTCATCTGGTTTCGCTTACCGATCAGGGCTCATACGCAGTCCTTTCCCTCGATTGCCCGGAAAAGCTCAACCGTCTGACCGAAGCGATGCTCGATGGCCTCGAGCGAGCCTTCGCGGTTTTTGAAGGTTGGAGGCATCAGCGCGCGCTCGTAGTGACTGGAACCGGGGGTGTTTTCTCGGTCGGGGCGGATCTCGAGGCTCTCTCCTGTCTTGATTCCGCGTCAGCTCGGCAATTCTCCCAACGGGGCCAGCGGCTGATGGCGCACCTCAACCGTGTAGATTGCGTGACGATCGCTGCGATCGACGGTTATTGCCTTGGGGGCGGTCTTGATCTGGCGCTCTCCTGCGACCTTCGCTACGCCAGCCCGCGCAGCAGCTTTCAGCATCCCGGTGTCCGACGTGGCATCATTACTGGTTGGGGTGGCAACGTTCGCCTACCACGGCTCATCGGAAAGGACGCAGCTCGAAGGTACTTCATGACCGGGGAGCGGATCGACGCATGTGAAGCAAGGAGGCTGGGTCTCATCAACGACCTTCGAGAGCAGCCCCTCCGTGTTGCCTGTGAGGTCGCATCGACGATCGCCAGCAACTGGACGGCAGGGATGATCAGTGCAGCGAAGCTGGCGTCGTGACGAATTTTGGGCGGGGGCACCAGGTGAAACTGAGAACAAATACTACCCTTAATTCGTTCAGTCTGGTCGGCTTGTTTGAGGTGCCACCTTCGCATTCCGAAGAAAACCCTGTCGCGAGGGGAGGGCGGCCCGTCAGGACGGAACCTCGAATCAGTATTTCGTGGAGTTTTGTATACAAAATTGGAAATACCGGCTTGTCGCCCGATCGTGCGCATTTCGAAACGGAGCAAGGACGGGTGCAACGGAACGAAAGACTTTCTGCTGGAGGAAAAGAACCATGCGTGCAGTGCGACTCTTGAGGATTACTACGCTCGCAGTTTGCGCCGCCTTGACCGGTGCAACTGCGGTGCTGGCGCAACAGAACCCACCGGGCAGGCTCCCTGCGGGTGTTGAGCGCGTCACTTCAGTTGAAGGGATCACGGAATACCGGATGGCGAATGGTCTCCGTGTACTGCTCTTCCCCGACCAGACGAAGCAGACCGTGACGGTCAATGTCACCTATCTCGTCGGTTCAATGCACGAGAACTACGGTGAGACCGGAATGGCTCATCTGCTTGAACACATGGTCTTCAAGGGATCACCGAAGCACACCAATATTCCGCAGGAGTTGACCGAGCACGGGACGCGGCCAAACGGCTCGACCTGGTACGATCGGACCAACTACTTCGAGACCTTTGCGGCGACTGACGTCAATCTACGCTGGTCTCTCGACCTCGAATCAGACCGCATGGTCAATTCATTTATCGCGAAGAAAGACCTCGACAGTGAGATGACCGTCGTCCGCAACGAATTCGAAATGGGTGAGAACAGCCCCTCGAACGCGTTGATTGAGCGAATATTCTCGACGGCATATCTCTGGCACAACTATGGCAAGTCCACCATCGGCGCCAAGTCCGATCTTGAGAACGTCCCGATTGACCGGTTGCAGGCCTTCTACCGCAAGTACTACCAGCCCGACAACGCGGTGCTGCTCGTCGCCGGCAAGATCGATGAAGCAAAGACGCTTGAACTGGTCCATCAGTACTTCAGCCCGATTCCGAAACCCACCCGCGTCCTGCCGAAGATCTACACCGCGGACCCCGTCCAGGATGGGGAGCGGACGGTTGTTGTCCGGCGCGTTGGAGACACTCAGCTGGTTGCCAGTGCATATCACGTTCCGGCGGGCGCGCATCCCGATTGCGCAGCGGTCAGTATTCTTCTGCAGATCATGTCGGACACTCCATCCGGTCGACTGCATAAGGCACTGGTTGAGACAAAGAAGGCGAGCAGCGTCTTTGGCTTCCCATACTTTTTCGCGGAGCCAAACCTCTTTGTCGTTGGAGCTGAGGTGAGACAGGAATCGCCCGTCGAGCCGGCTCGGGACGCGCTTCTCGATGTCGTCGAGAATGCGGTGAAGAGCCCGATCACAAAGGAGGAGGTTGAGCGGGCGCAGGCGCAGTTGCTCAAGCAGATCGAGTTGAACCTCAATTCCTCCGAGCAGGTTGGTCTCGAACTGAGCGAGTGGGTTGGCATGGGCGATTGGCGCCTGCTGTTTATCAATCGCGACCGACTTCGGAAGGTCTCTCCCGAGGACGTACAGCGCGTCGCGACAACATACCTCAAGCTGTCGAATCGAACTCTCGGTCTCTTCGTCCCGACGCCAAAACCGGATCGGGCGGAGGTTCCGCCGGTCCCGGATGTCCTTGCCATGGTAAAGGACTACAAGGGTGACGCTGGGATCGCTACTGGGGAAGCGTTCGATCCGTCACCGGCCAACATTGAGGCGCGTGCCATGCGGAGTTCGGCTGGTACGATCAAGCTTGCGCTCCTGCCGAAGAAGACGCGCGGCAACACCGTGGTCGCCAATCTGGTCCTGCACCTTGGTGATGAGAAGAGCCTTATGAATCGTGATACCGCAGGCAGCCTTGCGGCTTCAATGCTCATGCGGGGCACGACCAAGCGGACGAGACAGCAGATACAAGACGAGCTCGACCGCCTCAAGGCTCGCGTGACCGTCGGTGGTGGCCCGACAACGGTCAGCGTCAGCATCGAGACAGTGCGGGAGAACCTTCCGGCGGTCCTCCGGCTTGTCGGTGAGGTCTTGCGGGAGCCAAACTTCCCGGCAAGCGAGTTTGAACAGCTCAAGCAGGAAGAGCTTGCGACGATCGAGCAGTCCAAGAGCGATCCAATTAATCTTGGCATTACTGAGTTCCAGCGGCACACACGGCCGTATCCCAAAGGACACGTCAACTACGTGTCAACGCCCGAAGAGGGCATCGCCGATATCAAGGCGGCGACACTGGATGACGTCAAGAAGTTTTACGCGGACTTTTATGGTGCTCAACAAGGTGAGCTCGCAGTTGTCGGTGATTTCGATGAGAAAGAGATCTCGAAGCTGGCGACCGATGTCTTCGGGAGTTGGAAAGGCCGTCAACCCTTTGCGCGAATCGCCGAGACTTATCGCGACGTCCCGCCGCTCAACAAGTCACTCGAAACACCCGACAAGGCGAATGCGTTCTTCGTCGCCGGCTTGAACATCAAGGTGCGCGACGATGATCCTGATTATCCGGCTCTCGTGCTGGGTAACTACATGCTGGGCGGTGGGTTCCTTAACTCGCGCCTGGCGTCACGTATTCGTGGCAAGGATGGCCTCAGCTACAATGTCGGCTCGCAGCTTCAGGCGAGTTCGCTCGATCAGAACGGCATCTTTATGGCCTTTGCCATCTACGCACCGCAGAATGTGACAAAGCTCGAGGCGGCGTTCAAGGATGAGATTGCGCGTGCGCTCAAGGATGGCTTCACCGAAGAGGAAATCAAGGCGGCGAAGTCGGGCTGGCTGCAGTCGCGACAGGTCAGCCGCGCACAGGACAGCGAACTGGCCGGCCGGATGAGGAACTTCCTCTTCATCAATCGCACTCTTGCCTGGGACGCGGACACCGAGGCGAAAGTAGGCGCCCTGACTGCAGCCCAGATCACGTCTGCCATCAGAAAGCATATCGACCCAACAAAGTTTTCGATGGTCAAAGCCGGCGACTTTGCCAAGTCGACGAGTAAGTCCAGCCAATGAAGAAATGAGAAGACGTTTTGGCGTGGTTCCTGGCCGACGAGCCACGTCAAAGCGTTCTCGAGCTCCAGCCGCTCGATCAACGATGCTCTCCTCAGCCCGCGACGCCCTTCTGGCGTTGGTTTTTCCCAGTTTCTGTCAAGTCTGCGGCACCCTCGTGGAATCGTGGGTGGACGGCGTCGCCTGTGCTGCGTGTTGGGCGGAGAGCGGATGGTCAGCCGGGACCTCGCTCTGCCAGAAGTGTGGGCTCGCCAATCCCTCACCAACTAGTCGAACCTGCGGCAGTTGCGGTCCCCTCTTATTCCGGGAGGCGCGTTCCTGCGGCCCCTATGCCGGTGCCTGGCGAGAGTCTGTTCTGTGGCTCAAGGCGCATCCCCAGGTAGCGCCTCGCATCGTAGACGCACTCAGGTCCTGCTGCCTCGAGCTTGCAACTGCACACCAGATCGACTCGCTCCTGCCAATTCCGTTGCATCCCGCTCGGCAGCGAGCGAGGGGGTTCAACCAGGCCGGAGTGATTGCTGGCCAGCTCGCCCGGGCGACTCGCCTCCCGCTTGATTGCGCGAGTTTGGTTCGCATCGCCCCGACGACACGCCACCGCGCCGGGATGGACGCGGCGCAACGCGCCCGCTCATTGAAGCGAGCCTTTCGTGTCAGAGCCGCGCGCGGAGTCACCGATCGTGGCATTCTCGTGATCGATGACCTCATGACCACTGCCGCAACGGCAAACGAAGTGGCAAGCGTGTTGCTCGAGGCTGGGGCCAGGGAAGTCTGTATTTTGACAATCGCGCGCGTCATCTCAGCGCCGCTTTGGGGCAAACGGCTTGCTCTGGTGTAGCTGGCTGATTAACATAGGATCACCTTCTGATTTGCCCTCCGCTCAGATTCCTGCGAACGGGGTTACGCGATGAAGTTGGCAAAGCCTTAGTTGATTTATGAAACTGCCTTCACTGCTCAGGCTGGTAACAGATGATCTCGCCATCGACCTCGGAACGTCGCGGACAAGGGTCTTTGCGCGAGGGAGAGGGATCGTCGTCAACGAGCCATCCCTCCTCGCCTACGATCTTCCTTCGCGCGAAGTCGTCGCCGTTGGTCTTGAAGCGATGGAACTGGAAGGCCGTGCGTCGGAGGACATTCAGATCATCAGCCCGCTTCAGGACGGTGTCGTCGCTGATTCGACGTTCGCCGGCAAGCTCATCGAGAGCTATATTCGCAGGGCGAGGGATGGGCGATCGACGATCTCTCGTCGCGTTCTCATTTCCATCGCCTCTGACGCGACCGACATCGAGTATTACGCGCTGAGGTATGCCGCGAAGGAAGCGAGTGTCAGTAACGTTCACTTCATCAACAAGGGAATGGTTGCGATTCTCGGGTCTGGAGTCGATCCGGAGGATCAGCGCGCGACACTTGTCGTCGATGTCGGGGCCGGGACAACGACGATCGCTGCCATGGTGCACAATCATCTGATCTTCTCGCGGACGCTCCGTGTCGGCGGGAATGACCTGGACGCAGCGTTGATCGAGATGATCAGACAGAATCACAACCTGCAGGTCGGGCCGCGGACCGCTGAGCGCGTCAAGATCGAACTTGGATGCGCGATGCCTTTGGAGCAGGAACAGACAACGACGGTCAAGGGACGGAGCACTGTTGCGGGCAATCCAGAGATGGCAATGGTCAACAGCATCGAAGTGCACGATGCGACCGAACCGGTGGTGGCACGTATCGTCACCGCCATCGAGGAGGCTCTTGAGGCCCTCGCGCCTGAGGCTTCTGCCGACATCTATGATCGCGGCATGATTCTTGCCGGCGGTGCTTCCTTGTTGGCGGGTTTCGATGAGCGACTTTCGCGAGAGACTGAACTGGCTATAAAGTTGACCGAGAGCCCTGCCCGAGCTGTCATTCGAGGTCTGGGTCTGCTCTTCGAGGATCCATTGATGCTGCGACGCGCCGTGGTCAAGCATGTCTGATCGCTGGCTCACGCTGGAAGAAGGACAGGACGACAAAGACAGCGGGGATGAAAAGGACCTGTGGAGACGGCAAATCCAGTTTGGTGTCTCGCGTTCTTTGAAGTCCTTGTGATCTCGTCATCCTCTTCCCGTGAACCTTTCTCAATAGAATTTCTGTGTTATACTCCCGCGCGTCGGCCCGCCTCTGGCAATCGGATGACGATCAGTGTCTCAGGCCCGGCAAGGCCGGCTCACACTAGGTAGAGTGAGGTGCGGTCTTCTCAAGTAATCCACTCACCGGTCACAATTTCCACCCTCTTTTTCTGATCGGTCACGCGCCGGCGGCTCATGGCCCGTCGTCACCCGTCTCTCTTGACTGTCGCCTTCTTGTGACCAGTCCACGGCAACTTGAACGACCGAGATTGTCGCCAGCGCCTGTCGAGATACTTTCTGGCAAGAGGACCATCGATGAACGGTAGGGTACTCGTTCTCAATTCGACCTATGAGCCGATCAATGTCTGCACTGCGCGACGCGCGATTGTGCTCATTCTGAAGGGTATTGCGCGAGCGGAGGAACGTCACGATGGCTTCTTCAGCTCGACGCGCACGAGAATCCCCGTGCCTTCGGTGATCCGTTTGACCGAGTACGTTCACATTCCGTTTGAGCGGAAGAGTCTCTCAAGAAAGAATATTCTTTTGCGTGACCACAACACCTGCCAGTATTGTGGCCGCGTTCACACGCCATCAGACCTGACGCTCGATCACGTCATTCCCAAGTCAAAGGGTGGCCCTTCAAACTGGGATAATCTCGTCGCGTGTTGCAAACGATGCAACAACCGCAAGGGCAGTGCGCTCCCAGACGAAGCCGGAATGCGATTGCTCAAACACCCGCGGGCTTTCAGCCTTCATGTCAATCGCCAAATCATGCGCTACCTCGGTCGGACCGATGCCAACTGGCGAAAGTACCTCTTTTATGGTACCGAGCACGGCTTCGACGTCTGAGTCGGGTGCGCCACGTCTGAGTTACTGTCAGACCCTCTCTCTCGGTGGCAGAATCACCTCTCGCGCAATCATCCGCAGACAAAGGAGACATCTGATGGGCAAGGATCGCAAAGTCAATCGCCGCGAATTCATGAAGCGCAGCGTCGCGACGGGCGCGGCGGCGACGCTCTCAGCAAGTCTCGGCGAGCGCGCCGAGGCGAAGACCACCCTCCCGCAGGACAGCCCAAACGGGCGGATCAATGTCGGGTTCATCGGCACTGGAGCCCGCGCGCATCAACTGCTAGCCGAGATGCGCGATCTCCCGGGAGTCGAGATCGTCGCGGTCAGCGACGCATACAAGGGCCGGATCGAACGCGCCATCCAACGGACGGGCGGAAGGGCGAAGGCCTATCGCGATCACCGCGAACTGCTCGCCGCGGGCGGTGTCGATGCGGTCTTTGTCGTCACCCCGGATCATCTGCATAAGACACACGTCCTCGATGCGCTCGCCGCCGGCAAGGACGTCTACTGCGAAAAGCCGCTCACTTATCGGGTCGACGAAGGGCTTGAGATCATCCAGGCGGTGAAGAAGACGGGGCGCGTACTGCAGGTAGGCAGTCAGGGCATCAGTTCGGTGATTCAGCAAAGGGCGCGAGAGATCATTGCTTCGGGCAAACTTGGGCAGGTGACGATGATTCGCGCCAGCTACAACCGCAACACCGGGGGCGGCGCCTGGATCTATCCGATTCCGCGCGACGCCTCACCCGAGACCGTCAACTGGGAGATGTTCCTCGGTTCATCGTCGAAGCGTCCTTTCAGCCTCGAGCGGTTCTTCCGCTGGCGTTGCTATGAGGATTACTCGGGAGGAGTGGCGACAGATCTCTTCGTCCACCTGCTGACGACGGTGCATTTTATTATGGGGGCAAAGATGGCCGACGAGGTCGTCGCTCTGGGCTCACTCGATCGCTGGCGCGAATCGCGCGATACACCCGACACCCTCAATGCGGTAGTCCGTTATCCGGAAGGATTCACGCTCAACTTGAGTGCGACGCTGAACAACGAGTTTTCGAGCGAGGGCGGCGTCCAGATCCTCGGCACGAAGGGGACTCTACAGCTCGGCAGCGAGCTGGTCTTCACGCCCGAGCTGGCGATCGAGGACAACAGCTGGATCGTCGCCTCCTGGCCGCGCGCGCTCGAAGAGGCTTATTTCCGTGACCCGCAGGTGCAGCAGAGTGAGATGGCGCGCCGCTGGGCCCCGCAGGTCATCGAAGGCAGCCAGCGCTGGCAGTCGATCGGCCGGCGCGATGCCTCAACGCATATGGAAAACTTCTTCCGCGCCGTGCGCACCAGAGAGCAGCCGAACGAGAGCGCCGTCATCGGCCACCATGCGGCATCCGTCGCTCATATGATTAACCTCGCAGCGAAAGAGAAGAAGATCGTCCGCTGGGATCACGCTGCCGATCGATTGAAGGCTTGAAAGCACAAAGGGCGGAAAGGCGATTCTTTGGGCGGACGACTTCAGTGCCTCATCTCAAGAGCTCCCCGATGCACTGAACCTCTGACTTAGATTGAATTCACGACCCCGCTCTCGGTGGCAGCGCTGTTGCGAACCAAGGTCACGACCGCAATCATGGCCAGCAGAGGAACCAGACTGGCGGCGATCAGAATCGGCTCGAATGAATAACGATCCGCAACCACGCCAGTCAGGTAGGTCGCGATGATCGTCCCGATACCGGCACCCGTTCCGCTCATTCCGCTCACCGACGCGACTGATCCGGTCGGGTAAATGTCCGCCGGAAGATTGAGCACCATCGTCGAGAAGGCGGCATATGTCAGCGTCGAAACCGCAAAGCACGCGACCAGCCAGAAATAAGAATCTGTGAACACAGTCGGAATAAGTAGCGTCATCCCGAACCCGCAAATGACGACAACCAGCTTGCGTGCCGCGCCCACCGACCAGCCACGATTGATCAACCAACTCGACAGTCCCCCACCAGCGAAGTTGCCGATATCCGCCGCAAGAAACGGGATCCAGAAAGCCAGCAGGCTCTCCTCCAGCTTGTGGCCTTTCGAGACCAGAAAGATTGCAAACCAGTCTGTCACGAAGAACCACACCGGGTCGGTCAGCATCTTTCCGATGATGATGCCCCACGTCTGGGGCAGTGCGAGTAGCGTGCGGTAGCTCAATCGCCCGACCTGCTCGCCATCGGTCGCACGCCGCGTGTCGGCGCGTTCACTCAGAATGTACCTGCGTTCCTCCTCCGAAAGACGCGGATGTTCTTCCGGGCTGTGATAAAGCCAGCGGAAAAGTATCAGCCACGCGAAGCCGAGGACGCCGGTCACGATGAAGGCCGGGCGCCAGCTTCCAAATGTGTGATAGACCCAGAGGACAAGGAACGGCGCGATCGCTCCGCCGATTGACGAGCCACTGTCGAAGAGCGCAACAGCCCAACCGCTTTCGCGCTTAGGAAACCATTCGGAGACTGCTTTGGTTGCACCAGGCCAGTTCGCTGACTCGCCGAGGCCGAGAAGAAAACGGAAAGCCGCGAAGCTGCGAAAGCCGCTTGCCAGTGAAGTCAATAGCGCCGCCGTTGAATAAAAGGCGACCGCGAAACTCAATCCGCGACGAGTCCCCACCCGGTCGAGAACACGGCCCGATGCCGTCTGCCCGAACGCGTAGGCAACCCGAAAAGCGATGATGAGCAATGCAAAATCAGCATTGCTCCACTTGTATTCAGCCTTGATATAGGGCGCGAGAACACTCAGCGTTTGACGATCAATATAGTTGACGACGGTCGACAGAAAGAGCAAACCGCCAATGTACCAGCGCAGATGTCTGAGCTGCGACGATTTCCGTTGAGGGGCCTCGACCAAAGCATTTTCCTCCGGCTCCCGTCAGGCGCGTCCGAGGCATTCGAGTATCGGCCTACTTCGCTCTCACCCGTCCGATGCCGAACTGATCGCCGGATCGAATTGGCTGATCGCCGTTGAAGTCAATTTCCAGTAGCTTTTCGCTCTCGACGTCTCGGCCTTGCTCATCCTTGAGACCCGTCACGATCCTGCGAGTCCGGACGTCGATGACTTCGCCGGTTGACGGATAGGCATAGCGGCCATCGATGCTGAAGGTGATCCAGCCTGGTTGCTCACGAAGGAGCTCAATACTCGCCACCTGTTTCGGTGGCATAACCCTCGCGTCAAAGACGTGCAGCCTTTGATTAGAGGCATCACACACCCAGATCTCTTTCTCGTCCGGAGTGAGCGCGACGCCGTGACTGGGACAGCTATGTCGCTTCACGGGGCCGCGCTCGTAGCCCTGCACTTCGACGCGGTGAAGCATCTTCCCGGTGCGCAGGTCTCCGATCTCAAATCCAAGCAGTTCGTTGACATTGACGAAACAAAGCGTCTGACTACCATTGACGGTCAGGGGGCGAATGACATTACTGAACGGCCCGACTGGTTTAGTCAGCGAGTGGTCCGCCGTGTTTGCAACGTTGAGCCACGGCGATTTCAGTCCGGCCAGATAGACTTGCTTGCCATCGGGGCCAAAAACAGTGTTGTGCGCGCCTGATTTCGGATCAAGTCTTCGGATCACATCACCGGTCAGCGCATCGACGACGTGCCAATGATCCTTCTCCAGCGACGGCAAGTAGATCACCTTGCCGTCAGGTGAGAGTGCCATTCGATCACAGCCGCCTTCGTATGACTTCTCCCAGAGAATCTTCTCGGTCAGTAGATCGATCGACGTCAGCGTCTGCGTCGTGCTGATCCAGATGCGGTTCGTCTTGGCGCTCGCGACGATGCCTTTGACATTGAGAGGTTTGCCACTGGCGTCGAGGCCCGCGGTCGGGATTCGCTTGACGAACCGGTGCGCGTTGTCGATGTCAAATACGAGCAACCCGTGGCCACCGTGTTCGAGATAGTCGCGAATGCCGGGCACAGCGACATAGAGCAACCGTCGCTCGCGCATTGTGGCATCGACCGGCCTGATGGTGCGCTCGCCAACCGCGGCCGACAGCAGAAGTACGAGCAGACCTATCGGAACGGTGGAAGACACCGTCAGAACACGTAGCTGCGATTTGCCCATGCGACCTCTTTTCCTGAGAGCTGCTTGCGAGCCTTGCGCATCACTTCATTGAGCGCTTCGGCGACGATGTCTGATGTATTCGATGACGGCTGGAGCAATCGAGACAAGAATGATTGCGAAAATGACGAGTGCGAAGTTCTTCTTGACCAGCGGTATGTTTCCGAAGAAATAGCCAGCGTAGACAAAAGCCGAGATCCAGACGATCCCACCGGCAACGTTGTAGAGGAGAAAGCGCGAATACGTCATTCTTCCGATTCCCGCCACAAACGGAGCGAATGTCCTGACAATCGGAATGAACCGGGCCAGGACAATGGTCTTGCCGCCGTACCTCTCATAGAAGGCGTGTGTCCTCTCGAGATGCTTCGGATTCAGGAGTCTTGAGCCTTCTCCATGAAAGACTCGCGGACCGATCCTGTATCCCACCCAGTAATTGACAGTGTCCCCGATGATGGCAGCTACCGACAGCAAACCAACCAGAAGTAGCGGGTCCAAGGCACCAGTCGCGGACAGAGCTCCAATGGCGAAGAGGAGCGAGTCGCCAGGAAGAAACGGCGTGACCACCAGCCCGGTCTCACAAAAAATGATGAGAAAAAGAATCGCGTACGTCCAGGAGCCATACTGGGTCACCAATTCAACCAGATGCTGGTCGAGATGGAGAACCAGGTCAATTAGTTGCTTGATGAGCTCCATGGTTTTGCTACGGAGGTCTCTTCCAGAGTAACCCCGATCATTGCTCCCAGCCGTGTTGCCCGATCAGCTTGACGAACTGGCACGGGCCGTGGTTTTCGATCGTTGTTCCAGTCTCTGTCCGCGTCACTCGAGTCAGGTGTTGTTCCTTCTCAGTTCCGATCGGGATGACCAGATGTCCACCAACTTGCAATTGATTGACCAGCGGTTGCGGCACCTCGGGCGAGCCAGCGGCAACAAGCACCCCGCGGTATGGAGCAAATTCGCTCCACCCTCTGGTTCCATCGAAAGACTTGACGATGACATTTCCTATTCCAAGAGCACTGAGCAATTTCTGGGCCCCACGCGCAAGCTCTGCGAGACGTTCGATGGCAAAGACCGTGCCCGCAACCTGCGCCAGGATCGCAGTCTGGTAGCCGGAGCCAGCACCGATCTCGAGCACCCGGTCCTTATTATTGACCTCGAGCAGTTCCGTTTCACGGGCGACAATGTAGGGTTGAGAGATCGTTTGTCCCCCGGCGATCGGGAGCGCGTGGTCCCCATACGCGTGGGCGCGCAGGACCTCTGGCACAAAAAGATGTCGCGGTATCCTCTCCATGGCGTCTAGAATCCGCTCATCACGGATGCCATCGCGGTCGCGCAGCCTCCCGACCATGGCCATCCGTTGGCGCGCGTAGTCCTGAGCATTGTTACCGAGGCTCGCGCTAGCCATTGCCTTCGAGGTCACTCCCATTTCGCAGGAACTCGAGCGCACGATAGTCGGTCATATCTGTGCGCAGCGGTGTGATCGAAACCAGTTTGGCGGCGACAGCGGCGTAGTCACTTCCGGCATCCTCTTTCCAGGATGTCTGTTGCTCACCAATCCAGAAGTAAGGTCGGCCCCGAGGATCGAGGCCTTCGACAATCTCAGATTTCGCTATCTTGATACCCTGATGGGTCAACCTCGCGCCGCGAATCGGACCGGGTGGCATGTTGACGTTGAGTATCGTTCCCTCGGGGAGGCCGGCAGCAAGCACTCTTCGCGTCAACTCGGCCGCAAAAGTTGCCGCGTGTGAGAAGTCGAATTGGCTCCGCGTGACGAGGCTGAACGCGATTCCTGGCAAGCCGAAGACCGAGGCTTCGAGCGCTCCCGCAACTGTGCCCGAGTAGGTCACATCGTCACCCAGATTCGCTCCATAATTTATCCCTGAAACAACGACCTGCGGAAGTCGGTCAGCCAGCAACTTGGTCAGGGCAATGGTCACACAGTCGGTCGGGGTGCCATCGACAGAATACTGGCGCTCAGCGTGCTGGCGGACGCGGAGGGGACGGGTCAGCGTCAACGAGTGCGCCGAAGCGCTCTGTTCACTGGCTGGTGCGACAACCGTCACCTCACCAACCGACTCGAGGGCTTGCGCAAGTGAAATCAGCCCCTCGGAAAAAATTCCATCATCGTTCGTAACCAGAATTCTCATGATATCGAAGCTACCGTCCATTGCCGACCATCGGCCGATCAGATCAAACGGTGATCATCAACTATGCACTGTCTCCAAAGCAAGACAAAGGACGGCAAGAACAATGCACCTCGTCAGCTACGCGGCGCCTCTGTGATAACATCGCCCTCATGCCAACGCACCCCACCGATCGGCAATCCCTCGAGCGCGATTGCGATCTCGAATTCTTTGTTGCGGGCGGTCCGGGAGGTCAGCATCGCAACAAGGTCGAGACCGGCGTCCGTTTGCGCCATCGGCCGACCGGACTGATGGTCACTGCTACGGAACGGCGCTCACAGAGCGCAAACCGCGAGGTGGCATACGAGCGCATGGCCGAACGGCTGACCGAGATGCAGCGTGTCAGGACGCCGAGACGCCCGACTCGTCCATCGACTGCCTCCAAAGAGAGACGGATCGAGGCAAAGAGGCTGACAAGCGCACGCAAGTCGTTCCGAAAGAAGATCGACTCTGATTGATCTCGGGGAAAGGGGCACTCATCGGCCCAAGGTGACATCCTCAACTCTGGCGCCTCCCCGTCAGAAATGACATTGCCTCGAGACGGGTCCTTTCATCCGAGCGGAACACTCCACGCACCGCAGACGTGATAGTCGTGGCACCGGGCTTCTTGATTCCTCGCATGATCATACAGAGATGCATTGCTTCGATAACGACCATGACCCCTTTTGGCTGAAGCTCTCCGTGGAAGAGAAGCTCCGCAATTTGGGTTGTCAGCCGCTCCTGGACTTGCAGCCGCCGCGCATAGATGTCAGCGATTCGAGCGAGCTTTGACAAACCGAGAACCCGCCCGTCACGTGGGACATATGCGATGTGCGCAACCCCGCTAAAGGGTAAAAGATGATGCTCGCAGAGACTAAAGAGCGGGATGTCTTTGACCATGACGATCTCATCCTCGGTCTCGGCTGGCATGACCTTGAGCTGAGCTACCGGGTCCTCGTGCATCCCCCCACAGACCTCGAGATACATCTCAGCGACCCGCTGCGGGGTTTCGAGAAGACCCTGCCGTGAGGTGTCCTCGCCGATCCCTTCAAGGATCAACCGCACACCCGCTGCGATCTTCTCCAGATCAACTTTCTGCTCAAGACTCATCTGCCCTCTGATAGCGACGGTGTCGCCGCAAGACTAATCGACACCCAGAAGTTCGACTTCAAAAACAAGCGTTGAATTCGCGGGGATCGGCCCAACGCCGCGCGAACCGTATGCGAGGTTGGGCGGGATGACCAACTTGCGCTTGCCGCCAACC
>JANNRD010000467.1:0-2260 GCA_031401095.1 Acidobacteriota bacterium | reverse complement strand
CGCTGCCGGTCAACGCGACGACGGCAACTCCCGGCGCGGCTTCCTGCACCTTGATGAAAGTATCGAGCCCACTACTGTCTGGTAGTCCGAAGTCGAGCAGGACAACATCGAAAGTCTCGGACGCCAGGCGCGCCAGCCCCTCGCCGAGCGAACCGACCCATGCGCAGGCAAACGCCCCCTCACCCACGTCAATCAGGGCCCGCGTCACTTCCGCATCGGCAGGGTTATCCTCGATCAGGAGCACCCTGATCGGATTGGCGCTTTTCATCTTAAGGCGTCGTCTCTAGGGAGTCGCGGGGCGAAGATCAATACTTCGGCGCGTCACCAGATCGTAGTAGTTCTCGTAGCCACCAGCATTCTGATCGTGGATCAAGCTTTCGAGACTCTGGAGCAACTGCACGCTAAAGTAGTTATCGATCGTCTGAGGGTGCTGCGAGGTGTAATAGGCATAGTTGAAGTAACTGCGGATAAGCAAGCTGCGATCATCGATGGGTAACGCGCGGACATTGTCGACAAAACGATCGAAACTGCCGTTGCGAACGAGATAGAACTCGACGTTTGAGAGGTAGAACGCCGAAACCCTTTCATTGATTTCGCGCAGATACTCGCCGATGGCCCGGACAGCTTTTGTGCCCGCCAGGTCGCCAGTCACAGGAACAATCAAATCGCGATCCTGCATCCCCTTCAGAAACTGAAAGTCTTCCTCCCTGGCGAGATAGTTGCGCTGCTTGCCGTCAAGGTCACGTTCGAGCAGGAGCTCGCGGTAGGCCGGAAAGAAACGCCCGGTAGGACGGTCCCGAATGGTATAGCGAACCTCGAGCCCGGATTGATGAAAGGCCCGATAGATCTCTTCGAGCGTTTCGATATCACGGTCTGAAAGAGGGACACCGAATGCCGTCAGCCTCCGGCGGATCTCCAGACGCGAACGCTCGATCAACTTCTCATCAGCTGGTGTTCGGTCGACATAGTCCGCCAGCTCAGTCAGCGACTTGGTGTTCCATTTCTTGAAGTCACGCGGAAGCGGCCGGCCAAAGAGCAGCGAGAGGTACTCAACCCGATTGCGCGACATCTGAAAAACTGATTTGAAGAGCAGATGCTGCAGCAGACAATCCCGCCGGATATCGATCATGAAGGCGATGCGCGGCCTGGTCTGAGCGATGTACGTAAAACTCTGGTCAGGTCCGACACCGAGATAGGCGCCACCCGTCAGGTTCATGCGGTCGAGCTTCCCAAGGATGTGCTGATAGGACAGCTCATTTGAAACCAGGTTATCCGAACCGAAGTAACCTGCCCGCTCAGAAAGACGCTCAACGAGGGCGCCAAACGAGCGGCGCTTCGCTAACTCTTCCGGCTTCTGGATCGTTGCAGACGGACTGCCTGCCAACAGGAAAACGAAGAGCAGGGTCGCGATCGGTTTGCGGAAATAGTCCATTCTCTCTCCCGTGCAAGTCAGAGCCTTCTCTGCTGGCCAAATGACTAGGGTCTCGTGAGCGCGTCCTCGAGGACTCATCTACGCGATCCTCATCGATCAGAACGCTTCTCAATTCTGCGACGACCGCGACGGCGTGTCCTCCGGTGGTGGCGGTGGCGTTACCGCTTGACGTTCAACGGGAATCTCTGGCTGTCCTTTTGTTTGATCTCCGATGAGGATGCGAACCTGATAGTCTCCAATCCGGATTGTCTGTCCTGGTTGTACCTCGACGGCCTCTCCCTGACGGAGTTCCTGACCGTCGACCTCGACTGGGTTTCGGCCCTCGCACGCGAGCGTAAAGGCTCGACCTTCACGTTTCTCAATCGCGACCTGCTTGCGGCTGATCTCGAGGTCACCTTCAAGGCGGACATCAACTGGGAAGTCCTTCGAACCACGTCCGATTGTTATCCGCCCCTGATAAAAGTGGTGCATCGCAGGTTCTCCGTCCCCTCGGGCGATGGTCATCGAAAAGAGCGGGGCGCGCGGCCTGACGATAGTCGCTTCCGAATCTCCAGAGGCGTTGGCCGCCGGGGGAGCTTCTCCCGCTTCGACAACGACATCCCTGCGCCGAGGTCTGACTTCGGTCTTCGGAGAGGCAACATCCCAGACTGGTTGAACTCGGAACTTCCCCTTCTCGAGGGTTCCGTCGACACGCAATTCCACCGTGAAGCTTCGCGTCTGGACCTCATCGTCCCCGATTAACTCCTGGACACGTTGCGCCAGCACGTAGTTGAGACCGCGCTCCAGTCCCTCGCGTTTCGAGCCCTGCCATTGTGCATCATCATCACG
>JANNRD010000466.1:0-3636 GCA_031401095.1 Acidobacteriota bacterium | reverse complement strand
CCCCCGATGGCACTGCCGCGGCGTTCAGCATTCTGCTTGATCAACGGGTCGCCAGCGTTGAGAGACATCGGATCACGCGCGAGATCTATGACGTCGCCCAGAACTCCGGCTTCAAGCAGGTCTATTTCGCTGGAGACCCGTTCTCACAGTGGCGCTCGACTGAGGCGATCAGCAATGATCTGGGCCTTCTGCTTCCGCTGACGAGTATCTTCATAGCTCTTGTTCTGTGGCTCAGCTTCCGAAGCTGGGTGGCGGTAGTCCTTCCACTGCTGACGATCGGGCTCGGCCTTTTATGGTTGCTTGGCATCATGGGATTTGCGAATGCGCGGTTCACGATTCTGGCGCTCATGCTGCCGACCCTGCTGCTCGCCATCGGCTGTTCCTATCTGATTCATGTCTTCAACCAGGTGGGCCTTGTCAGCTCTGCGTCAGGAGCCGGCGCAGATCCTAGGAAGATTGTCGAGGAGGGGCTGGGCTTTATTGCTCTTCCGGTCGTTGTCTCGGCGCTGACGATCATCGCGGGCTTTCTTTCCCTCGCCTTCACCCACATTCCTGCGATACGGGAAACGGCAATCTACGCCGCCCTCGGCGCCGTCTGCACGATGGTCCTCTCATTGACCTTTGTGCCGGCAGTACTCGTTCTGCTGGGACGGCGCGGCGTCGAGTTCTCAACCGGGTTGGGCGGCAATCTTGTTGGCTTGATTGAGCGAGTCGGCCGCGTCGCGACGACGAGGGAAGGCTGGCTCTATGCCGTCACCGGCGTCGTCGTTGTCGTGAGCCTGATTGGCATGCGGCGGATCGAGATCGACATCGACTATTTCCATTTCTTCCGACCTGGATCGGAGACAAGCGTCGGCCTGGCCGAGATCAGCCGGAGGCTCTCGGGGGCTGTCAATTTTGACGTGATCGTCGAAGGAGACCGGCCGGGAGCAATGGAGACTTCGATCGCGCTCGAGCGACTCGCGGAACTGCAGCAATGGGTTGAGAAGAGCAATCTTGGGATCGATCGCACGATTTCGATAGTCGAGTTTGTCCGTCATCTCAATCGGGCCTTCAACAGGAACAGCCCGGAAGCCTACAAGATTCCGACCGACGAACGCGTCCTCAGCGATCTCCTTTCAGACAAGGAGCAGTTGAAAGGATTCCTCACTTCTGATGGAAGGAGGGCACGAGTCTTGATGAGATCGCGGCTCTCGGGATCGCGCGAAATGGCTGCGGCGATTGCCGAAATTGAGCGACGTGGCCGGGAAGTGTTTCCCGGCTCGAGGGTCTATACGACCGGTACCCTGGTCTTGATGAATAGGGCTTCGGATTCGATTGGGCGGGAGCAGGTTCAGAGTGTGACGATCGCCTTGCTAACCATCTACGGCATGCTCGCACTCTTGTTCCGTTCGTGGCGGGTCGGTCTGACAGCGCTTGTGCCAAATCTTGTGCCGGTCCTGTTCTTCTTTGGATTCATGGGTTGGAGGGGAATTACTCTCAATATCACGACAAGTCTGGTAGCGAGCGTGGTGCTGGGGTTGGCGGTCGATAATTCGGTTCAGTTCATCGTCCGATTCCGGCAAGCGCAAAAGCTGAGATGTCCCGTGCGCGATGCGATCCTGACAAGTTTGCGATTGTCAGGCCGGCCAATCATCTATGCAAACATCGCGCTCGCCGCGACATTCGCCATCTTTACAATCTCGAACTTTCAGCCGATTGCCTCGTTTGGCTTGCTTTCGGCGGTGACCATTCTTGGATGTCTGGTTGAAGACCTTGTTCTCCTCCCGGCGCGACTGACCTCCCCGGTCTTTCGCGCGACTCACGGCAAGCAACTCGTGTCAGACGAAGCCGTTGAGCCGTAGGTTGTGGTGCGGACCTCGATCAGGTCGAAGAAGACTCGTTTGAGAATGGAAGGGTCCACGTCAGGCCGGGAAACCTTGCGAAGTCTCGATCGAGTGTCACCCATTCGCAACCCGACTCGATTGCAAGAGCCGCGAACCATGCATCGGGGACAAGGTTACCTCGCGCATTGACCTGCGTGCACATTCTGGTGAAGATGGACCAGTGTTCAGGCCCGGGACTGACGAGGACGCAATGAGGCTGGCCAATAAGCAGGTCGCAGTAGCGGATGACTTCGCTGACGTCGGATGGCACGGCGAAGACCTTTGTGTGGGTTGTCACTCTGATCACTCCGCTCAGCACCTGGGGTGAGATTGCGTAGCGCGATTCTCCGTTGATTGTCGCGTGCAGCCACCTCGCGCAAAGATCATGGTCGCGCGAGTCGGATCTGAAGGCGTGCACGAGGACGTTGACATCCGGCAGAATCATTTCGTCTCCATGAGGTCATCGAGATCGCCCGACCGATTGAGGTCAACTCCCGGAAGAGTTCCGCCGGATGCCTTGGAAACAGGTAGCTTTATGGCCTTTCGCCGACTGGCCCCCACGTCGGCGAGGACGTTGGTCAGCCCCTCCTCGATGAGCGAGGTCAGCGTCCTCCCCGCTTCAGCCGCCCTTTTCTTCGCCTTCCGTAGCAGAGTGTCAGGAAGTCTGATCGTCGTTCGCATATGTCAGAGCGTACTGGATAAGACATACATATGTCAAGCGGAGGAGATTGGGCAGTCGAAGTTGGGGCATTTCTCGAAGCCAGCCGTGGAGGATGCGTCTCCCGAGAAGGGGCGCTGCAGTCTTCAACGATCAGTCAACTGTCGAGATGGACGACTTCCCAGGCGGAGCGGTCACGGAGAAGGCTCGAGAGCAGCATGGCGTGGAGTCCGTGACCTGAGCGTGAGGCCCGGACGTGACCGAGGATCGGCATCCCGCAAAGCGCAAGGTCGCCGATGATGTCGAGAATCTTGTGCCGCACAAACTCATCCTTAAAGCGAAGCGGCTCGGAGTTGAGCATTCCGTCCGGCGTCAGCGCGATCGCATTGTCCAGCGAACCCCCGCGTGCGAGACCGCTCTGCCGCAACATCTCCAACTCATCGACAAATCCAAAGGTCCTCGCCGGAGCGATCAGTTCGCGGTAGTTCCCGTTCTGGAAGATCGCCTCAAACTGCTGAAGGCCGATCAGCGGATGCTCAAAGTCGATTGCGCAGGTGATCCGAAACTCATCAGCCGGCTCGATCGACATGGTCCGGTTCTTGTCTGCGACTGCGACCCGCTTGAGGACGCGAAGAAAGGGTCGTGGGGCTGGCAACGACGTGATCCCCGCCTCTTCGATCAACTCCACCCATCGGAGACTGCTCCCGTCGAGGATCGGTACTTCGAGCGAGTCAACTTCAATCAGAACGTTGTCGACACCGCATCCGCGAAGCGCTGAGAGCAGATGCTCAACCGTCGCGATCATGACTCCCGACCTCATGAGCGTTGTCGCGTAACTGACGTGAGTCACATTCTCTGGTGTCGCAGGAATCTCAAACCCGTTGAGATCGGTCCGACTAAAAAGGTAGCCGGTATAGGCCGGCGCCGGGAGGATATTGACGGTGACGGTCGAATTGGAATGGAGCCCAACACCGCTCGCGGTAAAGCTTCTTTCAATCGTTGTCTGCTGTGGCACCACTTCTGACCGCCTCCTGGAGATTCGATCCCTGCATATCCGATGTCAATCTGAGAAGCAACCTTCGAGCCACGACTGAACAATTTCTAGCGAGTTCG
>JANNRD010000465.1:0-1686 GCA_031401095.1 Acidobacteriota bacterium | reverse complement strand
TCCAGAATCATCCACTCGGGCTTGTTACCAGACTTGCGGAACGAATCGACCACCTTCAACCGCTTCGAGTATTTGAGCTTCTTTTGCTGGCTCACTTCGTTCTTCATCTTGAAGCGAAGCTCTTCCGCCAGCTCATCGATCGTCACTTTCTGCAGCAGTGTCTTGATCGCCTCGGCGCCCATCCGAGCAACTTCATCAGTGAACTTCCCCGGGAACTCCTGGCGCAGTTGACGGTACCGCTCGTCGCTCAGCAGCTCTCGCTCCTTGAGCGGGAGACCAAGTTGATCGATATCGGCCTTGCTTGCGACGACGATGTAGTTCTCGAAGTAAAGGACCTTCTCGAGATCGCGCAGCGGTATGTCGAGAAGGTGGCCGATGCGCGAGGGCAGGCCCTTGAAGAACCAGACGTGCGAACACGGGCTGGCGAGTTCGATGTGACCGAGCCTCTCTCGCCGCACCTTCGCCTGCGTCACCTCGACACCGCATTTGTCGCAAATCACTCCGCGGTGCTTCATGCGCTTGTATTTGCCGCAGAGACACTCCCAATCCGTCACCGGGCCAAATATCCGCGCACAAAAGAGACCGTCCCGCTCTGGCTTGAACGTCCGATAATTGATCGTTTCAGGCTTCGTGACGTGACCGTGTGACCAGGATCTGATCTTTTCTGGCGAGGCGAGGCTGATTCGTATTGCCTCAAAATCCGGCGTCAATGTCTTCTCACCTGAATATCTGTACACTTCTTACCTCCAGTGTCGGGCAGTGTCGGGCAGTATCGGGGACCGGCAGTTCGGGACAGGCGAGGGAACAATCGGCCCCTCCTTCCCAGACCCGCAGCCAAGCTCCGGCCTTACGCTTCCTTCGGTTCTCGCTGTCTCAGTTCAACATCCAGACAAAGTGACTGCAGCTCACGAATCAGCACATTGAATGACTCGGGGAGACCAGGTTCAAAGTCTGATTCACCCTTGACGATAGCCTCGTAGATCTTTGAACGCCCGGCGACGTCATCAGACTTCGCCGTCAAGAGCTCCTGGAGAATATGGGCTGCACCGTAGGCCTCAAGCGCCCAGACCTCCATCTCTCCGAATCGTTGACCGCCGAATTGCGCCTTGCCACCAAGCGGCTGTTGAGTGATCAGCGAATACGGCCCGATCGACCGAGCATGAATCTTGTCGTCGACGAGATGAGAGAGCTTGAGCATATAAATGTATCCAACCGTCACCTTCTGCTCGAATCCCTCTCCGGTGAGACCGTCGTAGAGCACCGTTTTTCCGGACTCATTAATCATTGCCGGTGCTCCGGCTGCCGCCAGATGATCGTTGGCCTGTCTCAGGAATCGCTTGATCTCCGATTCAGTTGCTCCATCAAACACCGGCGTCGCGAACTGAAGACCAAGGACATTGGCGGCCCAGCCCAGATGGGTCTCGAGAATCTGCCCAACATTCATTCGCGAAGGAACGCCGAGCGGGTTGAGCACGATCTCCACCGGTTGCCCGTCGGGAAGATATGGCATGTCCTCTTCCGCGAGGATACGCGCGATGACGCCCTTGTTACCGTGGCGGCCGGCCATCTTATCGCCAACTGACAGCTTGCGCTTCATGGCAATGAAGACCTTAACCATCTTGATGACGCCCGGCGCTAGCTCGTCACCCTTCTTCAGCTTCTCGATCTGTTCGAGGTAAAGGCGTT
>JANNRD010000464.1:0-2289 GCA_031401095.1 Acidobacteriota bacterium | reverse complement strand
GTGGTGCGGCGTTCAGTGCGCTGATTGCTGTGCAGTTCATCTTCCGCCGCTTGCCCGTGATGCGCGCGTGCCAGCTGGGAACGACACTGATCGCCGTCGCCTGCGTTCTCCTCCGCCAGCAAATGCGAGCGGCACTGGTCGTCGCCTGGATGCTGCTCATCGGCTATCTCTGGGCCGACTGGATGCTTCGCAAGGGAAGCGCGCGACCTTCCGCGACGAGGGCGGAATGGGTCGCGATCTCGATGGCGTTGGGTCTGGTCCTTCTGTCGCTGTTGGCTCTGGGATTAGGGCTCGCGGGATTGTTGCGCCCGCAGGCCATCATGATAAGCCTGTGTCTTGCGACTGCCGGTCAATTGGGCTCTCTCAGAAGGCTTATCATCTCGGCCTACGAGACCAGCAGGAACCTCCGAGCGCATCTGACAACAGAGGAGCAGTCTCCCGAGCTGGCGGTACTCAAGTTCTTCCTTGCTCTGATTGTTCTCTTCAATCTGACCTGGGCGTTGTCGCCTGAGCTCAGTTTCGACGCCCTCAACTACCAGCTCGCGGTCCCGCGCTTCTATCTCGAGAATGGAGCGATCGTTGACCTGCCCTATTTCTGGCACTCGTATTTTGCGCGCCTCGTGAATGGGCTCTTTCTGATCGCGATGGGGCTTGGCGGACAGATTGCGGCAAAGCTGCTTGTCTTTGTCAGCGGACTTATTGCCACAACGGCGGTCTACGCGCTCGCGCGGACGATGCGCAGCCGTCGCGCGGGATTGTGGGCGGCGGCCATCTTCTATTCAACACCACTGGTCAGTTGGCTCTCGACGGTAGCCTATGTCGATCTGACGCTTGCTATGTTTGTGGCTACAGCGTGGCTCGCGTTTCTGCGCTGGCGAGAGCGCGAGGGAATCGGCTGGATACTGGCCACAGGCGCGCTGGCTGGAGCAGTAGTCGGAACAAAGCCGAATGGCGTCTACGCGGTGCCCGTCATGATTGCCGTGCTTGCGTGGGTGACTTTCCGGCGAAGGCGCGGGTTGGATGGAATACGCGAGTTGGCGGGTTTCAGTCTGGCGGCAACGATCGTCGCGTTGCCGTGGTACTTGATTCCCTGGCATTTTACTGGCAACCCGGTGTTTCCGCTCATGAACGGTGTCTTCAGGAGTCCGTACTGGGAGCCGGTCAGCACGATGACGAACGCCGCTGATTTCGGGATCGGCAATTCCATTGGATCCGTCTTTCGACTGCCATTTGCACTGACCTTCGAAAGCCGACTCTTTGATGAAGTGCTACCCTCGGGCGGGGTTGGCCTGGCACTGGCTCTTCTGCCGCTCGGGCTCTTCCGAATCGTCGTCGCACGGAAGCGGACGTACATGCTCGTCACCGCTTCAATCACCTATCTCATCCTCTGGGGGCTGTCCTTTCAGTACGCGCGTTACTACATACCGATTCTGCCGTTGGTTGCGGCGCTGGCGATTACTGGCGTTGTTGAATGGGCACCCGCCGGATGGGCGCGAAGGCTCAACCAAGTAATGCTGTGGGTCATCCTCGTGGCCCAGGTACTGTTGATAGCGACGGTTTTCGGAGATATCGTCAAACGCAATCCATTAGGGCTTATGACCCGCCAGATGAGTGAGGATGAGTATCTCGGAAGAGCTGTCCTGCCCTACAGAGCCATCCAGTTTCTCAATCAAGTAACCAAGCCAGGTGACCTGGTGATCGGAGAGGGCGTTGATTCGGCCCGTTACTACCTCAGAGCACCGCTCGTTTCAGTCGTCGAGTCGACGGCCGTCCGTGGCATGCTTGTGGACGCGAACGAGGAAGGGCTCGCGGCTGCCTTTGCCGAACACGGGTACCGGTACCTGCTCGTCAATCGCTTCGGGGTCATTGGGAGTCCTCGATGGCTCTTCCTGCAGGCGTCGTTCCTCGAACGGTTCGCGACACTCGAGTACCAGTACAATCATCACGAGGTCTATCGTCTCCATGAGACCGAGGTTGTGAGGAAAGCTCTTGCGCCAACCAACTAGCGGCCTGCCTGCCGCAGCCAATCAGTCGACGACCCCAGGGAACCGCGTCAGCACGGCGGCGAAGGTCGCGGGATCGCTCTGGGTCGTCGCGATGGCGATCTGGTATGCCTCAACCGTTGCGGTCCCTCTCTTGCGCTTTCTGGATCGGGTCCCATTCCGCAGTGATTCGCGTTGGATGATCGCGTTGCTGGCAGTGGTTCTCTGTGGTGCGGCGTTCAGTGCGCTGATTGCTGTGCAGTTCATCTTCCGCCGCTTGCCCGTGATGCGCGCGTGCCAGCTGGGA
>JANNRD010000463.1:0-1578 GCA_031401095.1 Acidobacteriota bacterium | reverse complement strand
CTGGGCGGTGGCTTGCTCGTCGAACTCGTAAAAGTAAACCGGGTGGTTGTCGTCTTCGAGATGTTCGCGGATGTAGCGGCTCGCGTTCTGATGCTGAATGATGATGGTCCCCTGCGGCAAATACATATTTCCGAACGAGTGATCGCCATGTGCGCTCGTGTTGATTGCGAATGCAATCGGTTGTTTGGTTTCCTTTCTGACGAGGCTTTCAACTTGTTTGAATAAGCGCTGATTCAACATCGTCTCTATAACGAAGACTTTGTCCTTACCCACGATAAACCCGCCGCTTGTCGCCACGGGCTTTCCAAGCCGCTCAAGCACCTTGGCATCTTTCGCGTAACACGCGAAAACACCCTCTGCAATCTTCTCGGAAACTAACTCCACCTTGTTCCCGTCCCAGACCGGCTCTTGCGCTTTGACGTAAGGTGCGGACAGACAAACAATGAGCGTGGTGAATGTTGCTAGTAGTAAACGCATCGTGAATCTCCTTTTGTGGAAGAGCTAATGTTTGGCCATAACCCGTGAGCTGCGCGAAGCGACGACCAACGGGTTCATGGCCGTGTTATGCACTGCGCTTCTCGCGACTGGACGGTCGCCTACTGCGACCGATGATCGGCAACAAAGCCCGCAGAATCCCATTCACGGCTGCCGAGTTCGGGAAAGCCTCCGCGACATCAGGATCGAGAACGACGATGTTCGTACCCTTGGCGTACCGCGCTGCATGTTTGCCGCGAACCCCACCACTGAAGTCGTATTCCGGCCTCATTTCATGAACCTCAGGCGCCGCGCGCTTCTTAGCTGCTGGTTTCTTCATGTTCCTTCCTCTCCCTCCGCCTTTCCTGTCGGGCACTGATGACCCGAATCCGACTACCGCGTTTAGTATACGGTACGATCAGCAGGCGTCCCGGGTGGGAGCGACCGACGTCAAGGAATCGCGTCTCTCCGGTTGAATGGTCGGGGTCACGGATCGTGATGGACATGGAGTCTCCGAAGACGGTGGACGCTTCCTCGAAGCTGACTCGGCGCTTTCGCAGATTCGTCTGAGCCTTTCCGGGGTCCCACTCAACGGTCAGGACCATGTTCTACGTTCCTCTCTTGGAGCATGATGGTCCTGAGTGTATAACGACAATTATGCGGCACGCTCCCGAACGAGGTCAGCGAGCGCGGTGGTACTGGTTCTCGCTGGGCGAGACAAGATGTCCCCCACGGCGCGCGCCGCCCCACCATCCGGGATGCGATTCCACATGGCAACGCGCACCACCTTCACATCGATCAGGCGCGGCGAGAGGTCCTTGACGAAGTCGTAGAACGCTCTCTGCTTCCATCGAGGCGCACCATTGCCAGCCAGTACTTTGAGTGCAGACGCGGGACCGAACTGGCGCTCCGATGCGTCGCTCGCGGGGGGATATACCTCGGCGGCGGCATCGCGCCGCGGATCCTTCCGGCGCTCCGTTCAGCCGCGTTCGAACAGGGATTCCGTGAGAATCCGGCTTGTCATCAGTCCGGCATCATCGTTGCTATCCCGGCGCCGGAGAGGACAGATCCATGTCGAAAATCATCGGAATTGACCTGGGCACG
>JANNRD010000462.1:0-6977 GCA_031401095.1 Acidobacteriota bacterium | reverse complement strand
CGGTGACGCTCTGGCGGTCGACCGCGCGGTGGCTATCTGCAGAGAAAAATTTGGCGCGAAGAAGACGATCCTCCTCAAAGTCAGCGCGCCATTTCACTGCGCGCTTATGCAACCCGCTCAAGACGGCCTTGCGGGTCCTCTCTCCGCGACGGCATTTCGCGACTTGACGACACCACTAGTCAACAACGTGGATGCGACTCTGGTGACGGAGAGCTCGCGTGCGCGCGACGGCCTGGTTCGGCAGATCACGTCGCCCGTGCGGTGGGCGGATTCGATCGTTCGTCTGATCGCCGAAGGAGTCACAACTTTTGTCGAGGTTGGACCAAAGAAAGTCCTCTCGGGGCTGGTCAAAGCGATTGACCGTGAGGTCAAGCTCCTCAATGTTGAAGATCGCGCGAGCCTCGATGCGACACTGCAGAGCCTGAAGTGACGAAATCTATGTTTAGCCTGGCAGGACAGATCGCGTTGGTGAGCGGTGGTTCACAAGGAATCGGTCGAGCGACCGCGCTCGCGCTGGCCAGATGTGGCGCCGACGTCGCCGTCATGGCGAGATCACTCGAGAAGTGCGAGACCGTTGCCGGTGAGATTGTCTCACTCGGTGTGCGCGGGCTTGCCGTGCGAGGCGATCTTGGCGAGGCGAGTGAGATTACGGCTGCCGTCAAGCGCGTTGCGGATGACCTCGGGCCAGTGACAATCCTCGTCAACAATGCGGCGATTACACGAGACGGGCTCATGCTACGTATGAAGCTCGAGGACTGGGATGATGTCATCAGGACTAATCTGACCGGGGTTTTTCTGCTGACCCGGCAGGTATTACCGATGATGACCCGTGCGCGCCGCGGACGGATCATCAACCTGACCTCGATCGTGGCTCAGGCAGGGAATGCGGGTCAAGTCAACTACATTGCGGCAAAGGCCGGTATTATCGGGATGACGAAGGCGATCGCGCGTGAGTACGCCTCACGGAACGTGACCGTCAATGCCGTCTCACCCGGGTTTATCGAGACACCGATGACAGCGGCGATTAGTGAAGCTGCGCGCGCGATGATGCTTGACCAGATTCCATTGAAGCGACCTGGGAGTGATCTCGACGTCGCACATGCGGTTGCTTTTCTCGCCTCGTATGAGGCAGGCTATATCACAGGCCAGGTGCTCAATGTGAATGGCGGAATGTATATGTGATGAAAGGGTTCTGGGATCGCGGATCTTGGGGGAGGCGTTGTACCCCGACCCTTGAACTCTGGCCCCGACCGTCCCCCAACTACACTTCTATCGGAGGAACTCATGGCAGAATCGATTGAGGATAAGGTGAAACAGATCATCGTGGACGAACTGGGAGTGGAGGAGTCTGAAGTGACGCCGAATGCTCGCTTCATCGACGATCTTGGCGCGGATTCGCTCGATACGGTCGAGCTGGTCATGCGATTCGAAGAGGAGTTCGGAATCGAGATTCCTGATGAGGAAGCCGAGAAGATATTGAGCGTCCGCGATGCATTCAGCTATATCGAAGCGCACCAGAAGAAATAGCCGCCGCGACATCCGCGCGGTTCGGATCTCGGCCACGCCTCGCTTCCGGTGGAGCTCCGGGAGCGAGGTCTTGCTTTGCGCCTCGGTGGACCCTCCGTTAGGCTGCGAAGCCTGGTTTGACCAATCGCCGCCGCCCCCCCTGGCGTTGATCGAGCCCCCGAGGGTGCTGATCGAGGCCCGAGGGTGCTGATCGAGGAAGGAAGCTGTGAGAAACGAAGTGCTCAACAGGAGAGTGGTGATTACCGGGCTCGGTGTCGTTAGTCCGCTCGGTAACACGACGGAGGAGACCTGGGCCGGGCTGCTCGCCGGACGAAGTGGGGTAGGTGTCATCACACGCTTTGACACGACCGGCCACACGGTCCGCTTCGCCGCCGAAACCAAGAACTTTGAACCCACGAAGTTTGTCGAGAAGAAAGAGCTGAAGAAGATGGATTACTTCATCTTCTTTGCGATCTCGGCCGCGCTCGAGGCACTCAGCGATTCCGGGTTCAAGGTGACCGCCGGGAACGCCGAGTCCATTGGCATCTATATCGGTAGCGGGATTGGCGGGTTCAGCGTCTTTGAGCGCGAACATACGAAGATGCTCGAGGGCGGCCCCGGACGCATCTCACCCTTTTTTATTCCTGCCTCGATCGTCAATCTCGCCTCGGGATACGTTTCGATCTATACCGGGGCTAGGGGACCCAATTCCGCGACCGCGACCGCGTGCAGTTCTGGTGCGCATGCCATCGGAGACAGTTTCAAGATCATTGCGCGTGGGGATGCCGAGGCCATGATTTGTGGCGGCACTGAGGGTGCAATCACGCCGATGTCGGTTGGTGGGTTCGCTGCCATGCGCGCTCTCTCGACTCGCAACGATGATCCGAGTCGCGCCTCGCGGCCCTTTGATCGCGACCGGGACGGATTTGTCATCGGTGAGGGAGCCGGCATCCTCGTCCTCGAAGAATACGAACACGCGCGGGCGCGCGGTGCCAGAATCTACGCTGAGGTGGTCGGCTATGGCATGACGGGTGACGCCTTCCATATCACATCGCCGTCCGAGGACGGGGATGGTCCGATGCGCGTCATGCTGAAGACCATCAAGGACGCTGGAATCGAGCCAAACCAGGTGGATTACATTAATGTCCACGCAACCTCGACGACCGTGGGCGATCGGATCGAGACGAAAGCGATCAAACGCGCGTTCGGCGATCACGCCTACAAACTGGCGATCAGTGGCACGAAATCGATGACCGGGCATCTGCTCGGCGGCGCCGGCGGTCTCGAGGCAGCCATTACAAGCCTCGCCGTCTACAATCAGATGCTGCCGCCGACGATCAACTACGACAATCCGGACCCTCTCTGCGATCTCGACTGTGTCCCAAACAAGGCCCGCAGCGCAAAGGTCGACTACGCCCTCACAAATAGCTTCGGCTTTGGCGGAACAAACGCAGCCCTGCTTCTCAAACGCTACGACAATGAAGCGACGGATTGAAGCGGAGACACGGACAATCTCTGCGTCTTCGGCGCAATCTGCACCGCCGCGCTTAATGTGTCTTACCGAGCCTGATCTCCGCGGCACTCCGCCCACTTCTGGTGCTGCTGCCACCGCCTGATACCGGTTGCGGAGGGCCGGGGCCTGTCCGGCGCTTCAACGACGAGTGTGTTAGATTTCTGACACGAAAACCAAAAAAATGGAGATGGTCCGATGATCGATGGAATGCCGGCCCGCGAAGAGGCGTGGGAGTTGCTCTGCGAGTTCACGCTGGGCGAGAGCCTGAGAAAGCACGCTCGCGCCGTTGAGTGGGCAATGCTCTCCTATGCTCGCCACTTTGGCGAGGACGCAACCACCTGGGGCCTCGCCGGCTTGCTCCACGACTTTGACTATGAGCGCTATCCGGACGAGCGCCACCCAGTGTTGGGCTCTGACGTTCTGCGGCAACGCGGCTACCCCGAAGCGATCGTCCGAGCGATCCTCTCGCACGCAGACTACACGGGCGTTCGGCGGGAAAGCCTCATGGAGCACGCTCTCTTCGCCACCGACGAACTGTGCGGTTTTCTTGTGGCATGCGCGCTAGTCCGTCCCGACCGGAGCTTTGATTCGCTCGAGGTCGCCTCCGTCAAGAGACGCATCAAAGACAAGGCATTCGCCCGCACAGTCAATCGGGCTGATCTGGCGAAGGGTGCCGAGGAACTTGGTGTCAGCTTCGATGTTCATTGCGCATTCGTCATTTCCGCGCTGCGACAGATTCAAAGCGAGTTGGGTCTCAATCCTGCCTCGTCGGCTCAGAAACCCTGAAGCGGCCTGTGGGGCCTCAATTTGCTTCAGTTTGCCGGTATGAGTTACCATCAAGGCAGTTTGAATTCCGGTCGCTTGGGTGCCACAACCGGCAAATGGGTGTCAACATGAGCTTCATGCGCTACAAGTCTTCTCGGATGCTGCCGATTCTGGTCCTGGTTGCGGGCGCGTGCTTTGGCAGCGGCTGGATTCTTGCCGAGGTCGCCGATTCCCTCTCCGCCGGGGAAGCGCGGGTGTTGCTGCAGCATATCGGCGGTGCCGATTTCAAAAAGAACCAGATTCAGATCAAGAAGATCGGGTCGGGGATCGGAGACGGCGCTATTGTTGATGCCCAGATCGAGACGGCTTTTCGTTTTGTCCATGAAGGGCGAGACTGGAAAGTGGCTGAGATCCGGCTTGGCGACCGACAATGGGAGTCGCTCGAGCTTCTCGATGAGGCAGTCAGAAGAGAAAAGACGCGCCGAACCGTCGCGGTCCTCGAGAAGGTGGCTGGGAGCCTCGATGCGTACCGCCGCGCCAAAGGCGCGTATGTCGTCGCAGAGGAGTTTGTCAAGTTGCTCGACGAGCTTGCACCAGGCTACGTGAGCCCGATCGTTGAGCTCGACCTTTGGGGAACGCCCCTCCGATATCGCGGAGCGGCGGCCGCCTACCGCCTCGCTTCCGCTGGTCCGGACCGCGTGCCGGATACGCCAGATGACCTCGTGCTCGAAAATGGCGTCCTGAAGGCAATTGCTTATGCCACGCCTCGATAAGCTGGGCTGATCACCAATCTCGAAAGGTGGTTTTGCCGAGGGCTGGTTTTTGGTTCTTGCTGGTTTTTGGTTCTTGATTGATTGCGCACGCGGGTGTCAGGGTATGGGATACATTTCCAGCGCTGATCAGAAGTCTCTCGGTGAACGTTATAAGGTGACGGCCCTCGTTGTGGGCGCCATGGGACTCTCGGCGTTCATCTTTCTTCTGGTGCCGAAGTTCGTCCGTGTCGAGCCGGCAATCGTCGAGACCATCAACTGGACGAATCTGCTTTATACCGCCTCACTTCTCACCGGACTGGCAGTGATTCTGACGAGGCGGATGCTGCTCTCGGGCGTCATGCTTCGTCGAGCAGTCCGGCAGGGCAGCGACGCCGTCCTCGGACGTCTCAGCCTGGCCTCGATCATCTGCGCGGCTCTTGGGGAAGCGGTGGGCATACTCGGTCTCATCGGATATCTCATGACCGGCGAGTCCTATGGGTGGCCTGTTGGAATCATTGCCCTGATTCTGATCACCCGCAGCTTCCCGATCCGCGGAGAGTGGGCGCGCGCACTTGAAACAACCGAGAAGTCCGAGGACAAATGATGGACAGGACTCGGAAGCCATTGAGTGAGGGAAGGAACTGACTGAATTGAGCAAGCAGTTTGCGAGACGATTGTTCTGGTCCGTGGCGGTGGTCGCGACTTTGCTGACGAGCCCGACAAGCGCATCCGCGCAGGAGGCATCGAAGGCGGTTGCTCAGACCGGGCCGGTTGCTCAGACCGGTGAGGTTGTTCAGACGGGCTCGACGAAGGTTCGTCGCGAGGCCTACCTCAAATTCATTGAAGCTCAGCGACTGCGGAATGACGCACAACGTTCGCAGAACCCTGGTCGACTCCAGGAAGCGATCGAGGCCTACAAGGATGCCGTCCGACTCGATCCGGGTGCGGCCGAGCCTCACGTCGATCTCGGTGAGTTGTACTTCTTTTATCAGTCACGTTTTGACCTGGCCGAGATCGAGGCGATGGAAGGCGTGCGGATCGATGCGTCCAACGTCGGCGCTCGTCTGCTGCTGGCTCGAATCAGGATGACTGCGCTTCGGTTCGAGAAGGAACAGAAACCCGAGCAGATCGATCGTGCGCGGCTTGCCTACGAGGAGGTCGTCCGGCTCGATGCCGGCGTTACAGAGGGCTGGGCGATGCTCGCCGAGCTGTACGAACAGAAGGGAGACTTCACCCGACAGTTGCAGGCGTTGGAGCGTTGGGTGGCAGGTCCCGTACCTAACGACCCCTCCTTCTATCGCTGGCTCATGAATCAGGAGTTGTCGCCGGATCAAGCCTACTATGAGCTCTCGATGCTTCATCGGAAGTCTGGCCGCGGAGCAGAAGCGCTCGTCGCCGGGAGGCGGGCATTCGAACTCGACCCGGATTCGACGGTCTACTCGCGCAATCTGATCGGGCTTCTGCGACAGTCGGCCAACATTGCCGATGAACTGCGCGCCTTTGCGCAACTCTCACAAACCAGTGATAGCCCCGCCCTGCAGATTGGCTATGGGGCAGCCTTGGTCCGGGCGGGCAAGTACAAGGAGGCGGCCGAGAGACTCTCGGGTTACGTCAAGGCTGATCCCGCCAACGCCAATGCGGCAGTCCTGCTGTCGCTGGCACAGCGACGGGGCGGTCAGCGCCTTGCGGCTATCGAGACGCTCAAGGGCGGGATCACGTCATCCGAACCAGGCGCGAAGACCAGTCTCATGTTGGATCTCGGCGAGACCTATGAGGAACTGGGTTTGAATGACGAGGCGGCGCGGCAATATGAGCTGGTCTTCGAGAGTTTCTTTGGACGTGGCGCGCTGACCGGTCCGAATCTGGATCTCTTTGGTCACGTCTTGAGCCGGTTGACGAGGGTCTATCGCAGAGTGGGGCAGCAGGAAAAACTCCAACAGGCATTCGCTCGAGCACGGCCGTTGATCGGGGACCGCAGCCCGACGCTTGATCTGATCGTCATCGAGAACCTGCGAGAAGAAGGCAAGCGCCGCGAGGCGCTTGAGCTGGCTGGCGCAGTCGCCCGTCGATTTTCCGAAGACCGTTCGGTGAACCTGACACAGGCACTCACTCTCAGTGATCTGCGGCGGTTCAAGGAGGGCATCGAACTTCTGCGCGGACTTCTTCGAGAACCCGCGAGCAGTGCTCCCGAAGCCGGCGTCGAGGATGCCGGTGTTTACCTGCTGTTGAGTAGCATTCAAATGCAGGAAGGGCAGCTGAAGGACGCCGAGGCTTCGGTCCGCAAGGCTCTCACCTTGAACCCATCGGATGCGACGCTGCTGATTCAGCTCAGTTCGGTACAGGAACGCAATGGCCAGCCCGCGGAAGCAGAAAAGACGATGCGGGAGATTCTCGCACGCGAACCCGACAACCCAACCGCGCTCAATAACCTTGGCTATTTT